>JALYJH010000065.1 GCA_030775415.1 Acidobacteriota bacterium
GGCCCAGGGACGCTAATTCCGCCAGCACACGGTCGAGATTAGCCTCATTCTTGTAGACCGGAATAATAAGGGATAGCACTCAACCCCTCCACCGATTGCAGGTCTCTACCACTGTTTGGATCTCATCTTCCGTGAGGTAGGGATGCACGGGAAGACTGACTTCGCAGCGAGCAAAACGGCGCGCCTGCGCGCAATCTCCTACCACTTCATGAGGCACGGCCAGCAGGGCTTTTTGATCGAGGATAGCCAGAGGATAGTGCTCGCCGGCCGCTATGTTATTGGCTTTCAGGTGTTCTAGAAACGACTCCTTCCGCCCCGCTTCGATCAATAGCGGAAACAGGTGCCAGGAGGAGTCCGAACCGGAAGGGCGGCCGACGCAGCGCAGGCCAGGGTTGCGGATGGTCTCCAGATAGCGCTCCGCGATGGCCCGCCGCCGCGTACTCCAGGCGGGTAAGCGCGGAAGCAATGCCGAACGCAATAACGCTGCTTGCAACTCGTCCAGGCGGCTGTTGTAACCAATGACTTCGTGGTTGTACTTACTCGCCTGTCCGTAGTCGCGAGATACTCGTGCCATGCCGTCAAGCTTGGCGTCATTGGTAAGGATAGCGCCGCCATCTCCAAGCGCTCCCAGATTTTTGGTGGGGTAAAAACTCAGCGCGGCGAGCTGGCCCGCCGTCCCGGCACCCTCGCCTGCGAAAGAAGCGCCGATGGCTTGTGCACAATCCTCCACCACGTTCAGGGAAAACTCATCACGCAAGCGGCGGAGTTCGCCCAGGTTTAAACAATTTCCGTAAAGATGCACGGGAACAAAGAAGCGGATATCGGGCCTGCGTTCCAGAAGGCGCCGGCAAAGATGGAGATCCAGCAGACCGAAATCGTCGGTATCGACGAAGACGGGCTCGGCGCCCAGCTTGAGAATCGCCAGGGTGGTCGCGAAAGCCGACAAAGGAGTGGTGAGCACCTTGTCACCGCGGCCGCATCCCAGAATTCGCAGAGAGATTTCAAGGGCGTCCAGACCGCTGGCTACGCCGGCCGCATGCCGCATGCTCCAATACTCCGCGAGCTGCACTTCAAATGTCCGCAATTCATCGCCGAGGATGTAGCGTCCGCTCTCCAAAACACGATGGAATGCCTGCTCCAGATCCTCCTGCGTTTCGCGCCATTGCCGGACAAAATCGTTGGCTTGAATCATACGCCGGCGTCCCGCAAGGAACGAAACTCGGTATAGTCGCGAATATAGTCGCCCGCATCGTAGAAGTCGGAAGCGAATACCAGAAGAATGGCGTCGCGTGTGAACTTGAATTGCGTGGCCCAGATCATGGGGGGAATGTGCAGGCCTTTGGTGGGCGTGTCGAGGACGAATTCGTAACGTTGCGCGCCATCGTCGGTGACAACGTGGCAGCGTCCCGCCACGCACAGCAAGAACTGATGTAACTTGCGATGCGCATGCTCACCGCGGATGTTCTCGTTGGTCACATCGAACACCAGGAAATAACGCTTCACTTCAAAGGGGACGTTCCGCTGGGTCTCGCCGAAGGATAAACTGCCACGCAGATCTTCCACCAAAGGCAGATGGTGAACAGTTACCTCCCCGAAACGGGCGGACCCTTGGCCGGGCAATACCGGGGTCAAGGTCGCAGGAGCGTTTTCCGGCGAGGCATCGACATAACCAACAATGCGCGCCGGATTCCCAAGCACCTTCGCATGCGGCGGCACGTCATGGGTGACCACGGAGCCGGCGCCGATCATCGCGTATTCTCCGATCGTGATGCCGGGGAGCACGGTCACGTTCGCGCCAATCGAAGCGCCGCGGCGGATGACGGTCTGTGGAAACTTCTGCAAATGCTGCCCGCTACGCGGAAACGGGTCATTGGTAAACGTTGCATTGGGCCCGATGAAGACATCGTCGGCCACACGCAGGCCATCCCAAAGCTGAACTCCGCACTTGACGGTGACGCGGTCCCCCACGACCACATCGTTTTCGATAAATGTGTGATCGCAAATATTGCAATGAAGGCCGACCCGCGCGCCGGGAAGAATATGTGCGTAGGCCCACACGCGAGTACCCTCGCCGATGTGCTCGGTTTCGACGATAGCCGTCTGGTGCTTGAAGTAACCCATGACCTACTGTAAACGGCGGCTCAACGGACGGGCAAAGCCGAGAGCGCCTTGGCAAACGCGGGGTTTGGATCGCTTCCGGCGATCGCCACTGCCTTTTTGTAATCAGCCCGGGCGGCATCGTAATCCCGCAAATCGCTCTTCGCTTGCCCCATAAAAAACCAAGGATAGGGATTCAAAGGATCTCTTTCCGCAGCACGTTGCAGATACGGGAGCGCCCACTCCGGCTGATCCCAGCTCACAGCTTCGGCACCCACCTGTAGCAGCAAAGTGAAATCATCCGGCTGGGCGCGGAGGGCCGCCAACTTCATGGGGAGCGACGGGATTAAAACAGCTTGGGGATTCTCAGCGGCGGACGTTCGAAACGCAGATCCCGCCAGCACATCGCGCAGTTGGCCGTTGTCCTCGAAACGCACAGCGGCGTCGTATTCGTCGAGACGGACAGAACTGGATTTTAACTGGGCTACGTTCGGCTTCTGACTCTCGTTCTGCGTCCTTTGAATTACAAATCCCCACTCGACATCGCGCCCAAAGTACTGACGGAGGAAGTCGGACATCTCCCAAGGATGATAGCTGGCTGCGAGCCCCGATACGAGGATCCGATGCGCCCCCGCTGTACGAGTGCGGATTTCAGGCAGCGCCCGGATGATGCGCTCATTTATGCGTTCCTGGCCCAGTAGCCATTGCTGCTCAGTGGACGCGTAGACGGGCGCGTTGGCCCGAATCGACAGCAGTGCAAGGACGAGGATCGCGGCGTTGGCCAGAGTGGAAAACTTCTTAGCCAGCGGAACAAAGAGCACCGCGGCGAAAACCAGGGGCGCGGCATTCCAGGCGTACTGCGCATCGTAATGCCGCGGTATGGTCGCGTTCGGTAGCAAGGCCAGTAAGCCGGCTCCGATAAAAGCCAGGGGCATCAGCGCAGCGGTTCGGTGTCGGCGGGCGGCTGCGGCCACAGCGACTAGCGCAACACCGCAGCAGGCAGCCGAAAACGGAGTGAATGCATCCTGGCAGAAGTGCCAAAAGACGGCGAGAATCGAGGCCGGATGTAGATCGGGAGCGTAGGTCGAATCTGCCTGGAGCGGGCCTGTAAAATGCAGAAATCTTAGAATATCGTAGCCCAGTGCAATCGCCTCCACCGCGCACACGCCACCGGTCAAGGCCAGCGCCCGCTTCCATCCGCCGTCGCGCCAATGGAGCAGGCAGAGTGCTGCTACCAGAAAGGGAAGGGAAAGTGCGTAGGTCTCTTTCGACAGCGCCGTGAGCGCGGTAAGGACAAGCGTCCAGACATAATTGCTCCACACTGGAGTTCGCAAGCAGGAAAGCGCGGCCATGAAGGTAAGGAACAAGAAGATGGTGGCCAGTCCGGCGGTCGCATCGTGGCGATGATGAAAGTAAAACTGAGGATGTGTGAACAAGAGGACCAGATACGCCAAAACTCCAATCGGCGACGGCCATTCACCGGTGAGATGCCAAACGGCGAGTAGCGCCAGCAAGGCCGCGCCAAACATCGCCGCGATGGGCAACGCGAGCGCGTGCGCCACGCCAAGGTAACCCGCCGTTCGCAGAAAAAGAACCATGACAGGACGCGGCCACGAGGCGATCTCCAGCGCGGGCCGCGAAAGCAACCCGACTGGCACGTAGCCGTCTGGGTGGTGAGGAGTCAGCGGGTGAAACTCGGCTGGGAACACCCACAGGAGACTGGCTACGTAGACCAGGATCACCATCGCGGCGAAGAGAAGAATGTGAGGACGAAGACTCATTGGAGTTGCAGTATTATCCCAAATTCACGGAGCAGCGCGGCGCAAAGGGCTCGACTGCTAGCCACTTAAAAGTAGACATAATATCTGTTATCGGAAGCTCTGCAGCGCGTCTCCCAGCTTCCTCAAAATCACACAAATGGGCTTATATCACTCCGACATACACCCACACGGAGCGCGGCGAAATCGGCAAAGTGCGCGACCCCATCGCGCGAGTGCTGGAACTTCGAGCCGGTCAGACGTGCTTGTCGCCGCGCTCGATGCGGCTGATGCGTTCTTCCAGCAGACCCAGCCGCTCATCGATCGCGGGCAGCCCGCGCAGCTTGATCTCCACCGGCCGCGCCCAGTCGTGGAAACGCGCGCAACACTTCAGTCTGCATGTCGCGTGTGGCTTCGACCAGTTGGTCGAATCGCCGATCGACGTGCGCGCGCAGGTCTGTGAGGTCTTGCTTGCTGGCAGAGTCGTTAGGATTGTCGGGCATCGCATCCTCCGTGTGGCCTCGGAAGTACTGTTCTATATTCTCGCACGCGCGTCGCCGCGCCTTCAGGCGCTCGCCATCGGCCTGATCCGGGCGCGCCTCGTCCCATGCGGCGGCGGTTCCTGCGGCTCCTTTGGCGGCTGCGATATATAATGAAACATGATTAAAGCCACCGAAAAAATCTGGCACAACGGACGCATGATCGACTGGAGCGACGCCAAAATCCATGTCCTTGCGCACGTAACCAGCTATGGGAGTTCGGTGTTTGAAGGCGTCCGCTGTTATGCCACCGACGCCGGGCCGCGCATTTTTCGCATCCGCGAGCACGCGCGACGCCTGCACGATTCCGCGAAAATCTATCGCATGGAGATTCCCTTCTCCATTGACCAGCTCACCGCCGCCATGATCGAAGTCGTGCGCGTGAACAAGCTCGATTCCTGCTATATCCGCCCGCTGGTGGTCCGCGGCTACGGCGATCTGGGCGTGCTGCCCACCAAGGACACACCCATCGAAACCTATATTGCCTGCTGGGAATGGGGCCGTTACCTGGGTGCCGAAGCCCTCGCTGAAGGCGTCGACGTATGCATCTCCAGTTGGACCCGTCTGGCGCCCAACACGCTGCCGGTGATGTCCAAGGCCGGTGCGAATTACATGAACTCGCAGTTGATCCGCATGGAGGCCAACATCAACGGCTACTCCGAAGGCATCGCGCTCGACGCCGCCGGATACGTCAGCGAAGGCTCGGGCGAAAACGTGTTTGTGGTGCGCGACGGCAAGATCCACACGCCGCCGCTAGGCTCAAGCGTGCTCCCTGGCATCACCCGCGACACTGTAATCCAGTTGGCGCAGGGCCTGGGCATCCCCGTGATCGAAACTCTGATTCCGCGCGAGATGCTTTATATCGCCGATGAAGTCTTCTTCAGCGGCACTGCCGCCGAGGTCACGCCCATACGTTCGATCGACCGCATTAAAATCGGCGCCGGCCACCGCGGCCCCATCACCGAAAAGGTCCAGAGCGCATTCTTCGGTATCGTCGAAGGCCGGCACCCCGACCCTCAAGGCTGGCTCACGCCCGTACCGCAGCCTGTTGCAACGCACTAAGCTCGAAAAAAAAAAGCGGGAAGCTAAATTTCTCTGCGACCCGCCTTTTGAAGGTGGAATCGGAGGAAAACTTCCGCGCGGGAACCAGCTTGCGGCCACCTCCCCCGAGACTGACACACTCACCAGTTCCGCGCAGAAATCTGTTATCGTTTGTACCAAGGCTCAACCAGATTAGCTATAGCAATCGCGCTCTTTTCAACAGTTGTTTCCCACATGCTTTGACCGAGTTACACGGGCGTCTCTGTGGGTATGCTGTGTATAAACCACTTTGACAATGAAATGTAACGGACGAAGCGCCGTTTCGGGCGAGCAAATCGAAATCGAGTTCGAGGCGGCCATTAAGAATGTCGATCCTCTGCTGACTTCGCATGCAGAAGATGCAGCCTTCATCGCCCCCGGCTTCGTCGATCTGCAAGTCAACGGCTTCGCGGGCGTGGATTTCAATTCGCCAATTGCAACGCCCGAGGATATCGAACGCGCTATCGCCGCCATCTTTGCCACAGGCGTCACACGCTTCTTCCCCACCTTGATCACCGGGGCTCCGGAGGCGATGTTGGCCGCGCTGCACAACCTGGCGGCCGCCCGCGCAGCTTTGCCCCATGGCCATGCCATCGAAGCGCTTCACGTGGAAGGCCCGCACATCTCGCTTGCCGACGGCCCGCGCGGCGCGCATCCCAAAGAGTGGGTACGTCCGCCCGACTTCAGCGAGTTCCAGCGCTGGCAAGACGTGACACAAGGCCTGGTTCGGATCGTCACGCTCTCCCCCGAATGGCCTGGGGCGCCGCGTTACATCGAACAGATTACCGGACTGGGAGTAGTGGCAGCCATTGGCCACACCCGCGCGACTCCAGCGCAGCTCCGCGACGCGGTGGCCGCAGGCGCTACATTATCTACGCACTTGGGTAACGCCGCCGGCAGCCGCACGCGCACAGAAGATTTCATCGAGTATCAGCTCAACGAACCGCGCCTCGCAGCGTCCTTCATCGTCGACTACCATCATTTGCCCGACGAGTTCCTGCATCGCGCGCTCAATTTAAAAGGAGTCGACCGCAGTATTCTTGTCACAGACGCGGTTGCTCCCGCGATGTGTGAGCCTGGCCCCTACATGCTGGGCAGCGTGCCCGTCGAATTGCGAGACGACGACCGCGTCACTCTCCGCGGAGCTGACCGTCTGGCCGGATCCAGCCTTCGCATGGACCGCGCCATCGGCAACGTGATGTCGCGCGCGGGCGTTGGGTTGGCGCAGGCCGTGACCATGGCGTCGACTAACGCGGCCCGCGTCGGACGAGTCGGCGGACGCCTTCGGGCCCTTCAGCCTGGCTCCCGCGCCGATCTGGTCCGCTTCCGCTTGGATCGCGGCCGTGTAGAAATTCTAGAGACCTGGATGAGCGGACAACGCGTGTACTAAGCCCTCAATCGTATGCGGCTCCGCTTCCACGTCCACGGTCAAGCCCGCCTCCCGCGCGGTGGCTGAAGTCACCGGCCCAATCGAAGCGATTTTGATTCCAGCCAGCGCCTCGGGGCCCGCGACCTTCAACAAATTCGTGACCGTCGACGAACTGGTGAACGTGATCCAATCTGGTTTGTGCGCCAGCGCTTCTTTGGCGCGCGCCGCCGCATCCGGCGGAATCACGGTGCGATAAGCCTCGACGACATCCACCACCGCCCCGCGTTCGCGTAGCGTGTCGGGAACCAGATCGCGAGCCACAGCCGCCCGCGGCAACAGCACCCGCTTCCCCCGTAGATCTTCGCCCTCAAGCGCCGCCACCAAACTCTCCGCGACGTATTCCTTGGGCAAAATATCTACCCGCAGATGCAGCGCCTCGATAGCCGCCTGCGTGGCGGACCCAATCGCGCAAATCTTAGCTTTCAGCGCGCGCAGATCGGAGGTGGAGCGGTCCAGGGCTTCGACAAAGTGCCGCACTCCGTTCACGCTGGTGAAAATCAGCCAGTCGTACGCCCGCAGATTTGCGATTGCCTGCTCCAGCGAACTCCCCTCCGCCGCGTGCACTACCTGGATCACAGGCACGAACAAGATCTCCGCTCCCAACGCCTCCAACGGCTCTGCTAGTAGCGGCGATTGCCCACGGTCGCGCGTGACGACAATCCGCTTTCCAAATAACGGCAGCTTCTCGAACCAATTGAAGCGCTCGCGCAGCGCCACTACTTCGCCGATCACGATAGTTGCCGGGGGTTTCATAGCGGCCGCTTCAATGCGCCCTGGCAGGTCGCCGAGCGTTCCCGCAATCGTCTGCTGATCGGGACGCGTAGCCCAGCGCACCGCCATCGCAGGTGTCGCGGCGGACCGCCCATGCGCGATCAACTCGCGGGCGATCTCCGGAAAGTTCACTAGCCCCATAAACAGCACGATGGTTTCCGAGGCCCCGACTTTGCTCCAGTCGATCGCGGCTACGCTATGCCCCGTGACAAAGGTTACCGCCGAAGTGTGCTCGCGATGCGTTAAAGGCACGCCGCTATAGGCCGCCAGCCCCAGCGCTGTCGTGACGCCGGGCACGATCTCAAACGGAATCCCGGCGGCGGTCAACGCTTCTACTTCCTCGCCGCCCCGCCCAAATATAAACGGGTCGCCGCCCTTCAGCCGCACCACTGTCTGGCCGCGGCGCGCGCGCTCGATCAGCATCGCTGTGATCTCTTCCTGCGTGGCTTCATGCGCGGCTCGCTTCTTGCCGACGTAAACCCGCTCCGCATGAGCTGGCGCCAGGTCCAGCAAGCGCTCGCTCGCCAGGTGATCGTAGAGAATCGAGTCCGCACGCTCCAGAATCTTGCGGCCCTTCACAGTAATAAGTCCGGGATCCCCGGGCCCCGCCCCCACCAGATAAACCTTCATGATCCTAAAATGCCGCGCGCGCCCGAGGCCAACATGCGCTCGCCCAGTTCCCTGCCCAGCGCCACCGCTTCACGGCCCGTGGCCCGGTCCCGCATCACGCGCGTTCCGTCCGGCGTAGCCACCACCGCCATTAAGTGCAGGACTTCGCCGTCGAACTTCGCGTGAGCTCCAATCGGCACCTGGCATCCTCCTTCGAGCGTTGCGAGCAGCGAGCGCTCAGCGCTCACCGCCGCATTGGTTGCCGCATGGTTCAGCTTGCGCGCAATCGTGTGCCCCGCCCCGCCATCCTCTCGCGTCTCAATCGCAAGCGCCCCCTGCCCAGCCGCCGGACACATTACTTCGACATCGATCAGCTCGCGAATCCGCTCCGCCCAGCCCAGGCGCCGCAGGCCCGCCGCCGCTAGAACAATCGCATCGTAATGCCCTTCGTCGAGCTTACGCAGGCGCGTGTCGACGTTGCCGCGCAGATTCTCCGTGACAAACCCGCACCCCAGCGCATGCAATTGCGCCGCGCGACGCAGCGAGCTCGTGCCGATTTTCGAACCGGCGCTCAGCTCCGCCAGCGGCTTGCCGATCAGCGCATCCCGCGGATCTTCGCGCTCTGGAATAGCCGCCAGCGTCAATCCGCGAGGCAGCCCAGTGGGCATATCCTTCAAGCTGTGCACGGCGAGGTCGATGGCTCCCGCCAGCAGAGCGTCTTCGATTTCCTTGGTGAAGAGCCCTTTGCCGCCCACCTGCGCGAGCGGCACATCGGTGATCTTGTCGCCGGTGGTCTTGATGATTTCCAGGCGCATTTCCACGCCCATTTTTTGAAGGCACCCAGCGATATACCGTGCCTGCCACAGCGCGAGTTGCGACCCGCGCGATCCTATCACGATCACCGCGCTCTACCCTTCACCCAGCCTGAATAGCTTGCGAATCGTGTGCATGAGCTG
>JALYJH010000066.1 GCA_030775415.1 Acidobacteriota bacterium
GTGGCGGACGGTGATGAGGTTCACGCCGGGGACGTGCTGGCGAAGATCCCCCGTGCCACTACCAAGACCAAGGACATCACCGGCGGTCTGCCGCGTGTTGTCGAACTGTTCGAAGCGCGTAAGCCGCGGGAGACGGCCGTGATCACCGAGATCGACGGTATCGTCAAATACGGCGAGATCAGCAAGGGTATGCGCAAGCTGTACGTGGTGGGCGACGATGGCGAGCAGAAGGAATACTCGCTGCCACGCGGCGTCCACATCAATGTGCAGGAAGGCGAGCGCGTGCGCCACGGCGATCCGCTGATGGATGGGCCGCGTAATCCGCACGACATCATGGCGGTGATGGGCGAGAAGGATCTGCAAAAGTATCTGGTGAATGAGATCCAGGAAGTCTACCGCTTGCAGGGTGTCAACATTAACGACAAGCACCTCGAGGTCATTGCCCGGCAGATGATGCGCTGGGTGAAGGTCGAGGACATCGGCGACAGCGAATTCCTGCCGGAAGAAGTGGTCGACAAATTCAAATTCCGCGAGGAGAATTTGCGCGTGGTCGAGGCGGGTGGCAAGCCCGCGGAAGGCAAGACGGTGCTGTTGGGAATCACGAAGGCGTCGCTTTCGACGGACTCGTTCATCTCGGCTGCCAGCTTCCAGGAGACCACGCGTGTCCTGACCGAGGCGGCTATCAACGGCAAGGTGGACAATCTGCGCGGCCTGAAAGAGAACGTCATCATGGGACGGCTGATTCCGGCCGGTACCGGTATGGCGTATTACCGCAGCGTGAAGATCGCGGGCGAGGATGTGGAAGAAGATCTGACGCCAGAGCAAGAGGCGGCGGTGCTCGACAACATCCCGGGCTACGACGAGGAGACGCGCGCGCTCTATGCGGGCGGGTTGACCGAGGGCGAACCTACGGAAGAGCCGCTGGCGGAGTAAATTCGGTCAAAGTCAGTGTAATAAGCCCGGTCTCACGGCCGGGCTTTAGTTTTTTACGGAGGCTGCTTATGAAAAAACGCCGGCTGGGGGCGGGCGGGCCCGAGGTTTCCGCGATTGGGTTGGGTTGCATGGGGATGAGTGAGTTTTACGCGGGGCGCGATGACCGCGAGTCACTCGCAACGCTCGACCGGGCCTTGGAGCTGGGTGTCGATTTTTACGATACCGCGGACGTTTACGGGCCGTACACGAACGAGGAACTGTTGGGTGGCTGGTTGAAGGGGAAACGTGAACGCGTGTTTCTCGCCACTAAGTTCGCGAACATTCGCGATGCCGCCGGGCAGTTTGTGGGTATCAACGGGAAGCCCGATTACGTACGGAGCGCTTGCGACGCCAGCTTGCGGCGGCTGGGCGTCGATACCATCGATTTGTATTATCAGCATCGCGTGGATTTCGAGACACCTATTGAAGAGACCGTGGGCGCGATGGCGGAATTGATCAAGGCCGGGAAGGTGCGGTATCTGGGGCTGTCGGAAGCTTCGGCGGCTACGCTGGAACGCGCCTGCAAGGTACATCCAATTGCGGCGCTGCAAAGCGAGTATTCGTTGTGGACGCGCGATGTGGAAACGCAGGGGAATTTGGCAGCGGCTCGGCGGTTGGGAGTGTCGCTGGTGCCCTACAGTCCGCTAGGGCGTGGTTTTTTGAGTGGCGTGTGGAGCAAGCCCGCGGAGATCCCGGAGGGCGACCGCCGGCGTGACATGCCACGTTTTCAAGGTGAGAATTTCGAGCACAACATCCGCATGGTGGAGGCGCTGAGGGCCATCGCAAAACGGCGGGGTGTAACGCCCGCGCAATTGGCGCTGGCCTGGGTGTTGGCGCAAGGGGAAGACATCGTTCCGATTCCGGGGACGAAGCGGCGCACGTATCTGGAAGAGAATATTGAGGCAGTAGACCTGATACTGAGCGCCGCGGAATTGCAAGAGATCGGCGCGCTCTTTCCAACTGAGGCCGTCGCGGGGACGCGCTATCCGGCGCCACACATGCCGCGCGTGAACGCTTAGCGAGGATTCTCGCGCATAGAGGGGCACCTCGGCGTATCATGTTTCGAGGGGAAAATCATATGAGCGAGTGGCAGTTTGCGCAGGCTAACCCGGAGCAGCAATTAGCCCTGGTGCACCATTTTTCTATGCTTAAGCAACAGGAGAGCGGGCCGGTGGAGTTCGTGATTACGGTGAAGCAATTTTTAACTCCTAAGGACCCGGCGATGAGCTACTTTGCCGAGGCGGATAAGCAGACCAATCAGGGGGTGGCACCGTATACGCCGGTGGGGTGGGGACAAACGCTGCTTTCGGCGCTGGCGCAGTGCATGCGCGAGGTGGAGCGGTTTCCGTACAAGGGATAGCTGGTTCTGTTATGTTAGACAGTTGGGCAGTTAGCGGCCCGAAGAATTCCGTTTAAAACGTTAGAGGTCTGTAATGTCCGGTCATTCTAAGTGGGCAACGATTAAGCACAAGAAAGCTGCTACCGACGCAAAGCGCGGCAAGCAGTTCACGAAAATCATCAAGGAAATCACGATTGCGGCGCGCAGCGGGGGGGACCCGGACGGGAATCCGCGGCTACGCACGGCCATTAATGACGCGAAGAACGTCTCCATGCCGGCCGACAATATCAAGCGCGCCATCATGCGCGGCACGGGCGAGCTGGAGGGCGGGCAGATCGATGAGATCATGTTCGAGGGCTACGGGCCGGGCGGCGCGGCGGTGCTGGTGGCTACGGCTACCGACAATCGCAACCGCACGGTGAGCGAGATCCGCCACATGTTTTCTAAAAACGGTGGGAACTTGGGCGAACAGGGCAGCGTGGCTTGGATGTTCGAGCGCAAGAGCCAGATCATTATCGACGCGGAAAAGGCTCCGGGCGAGGATGAGCTGATGGCGCTGGTGCTTGACGCGGGCGCCGACGATCTGCGCGCGGAGGACGGCAGTTGGGAAGTGCTGTCGGCTCCCGAGGCGCATGTGCAGGTGCTCGAAGCCATTCAGAAGGCGGGGATTCCCACGGAATCGGCGGAGATCGCGATGATTCCGAAGAATCTGATGAAGCTCGAGGGCAAGACCGCTTCGGGCATGTTGAAGCTGAGCGAGCTGCTGGAAGAACACGACGACGTGCAGAACGTTTATTCCAACTTCGATGTCGACGAAAAGGACATGGAAGCGCTGGCATAGAGGGTCAGTTCAATGCGCGTGCTGGGCATCGATTGCGGGACGGAGCGCACCGGCTGGGGCGTGATCGAGAGCGACGGACGCCGGCACGCGGTGATCGCGCACGGGGTCATTTCTCTTTCGCCTAAAGACGCCTTGTGCGAACGGCTGGCGGCGGTGGGGGTCGCATTGCGCGTGCTGTTGGCGCGGCATTCTCCCGAGGCGGCGGCGGTTGAGGAAGTATTCTACTCGCAAAACGTGAAGACGGCTTTGAAGCTGGCGCACGTGCGGGGCGTGGTGCTGGCGGCCATTGCGGAGGCGGGCGTGCTGCTGGGTGAGTACTCGCCGCTGTCGGTGAAATCCAGCGTGGTGGGATACGGGCGCGCTGAAAAGAGCCAGGTGCAGTTGATGGTGCGGACACTCACGGGAGAGATCATCGAATCGGAAGACGCGGCGGATGCGCTGGCGGTGGCGATTTGCCACGCTACCCGGTGGCGAGCTACGCCCCTGAAGATCGCTGGAGCGGTTCGATGAGGTTTGCGGTTGCGGTGTTGCTGGCGGCTGCGGCGGCGTGGGCGGCCGATGCTCCGAGCATCACATTCAGCAAATCGTTTCCGGGGTCATTGCCGGCCTTTTTCGCGATCACGGTGGAGCGCACGGGCGATGCAACCTACAACGAGTCTGAAGATCCGGATAACCTGGAAAAATTTCAACTGGAGAGCGGCGCCACTGCCGAGATGTTCGAGCTGGCCGAGCGGATGGATCGCTTCAAGAAGCCGCTTGAATCCGGGCTGAAGGTGGCGAATATGGGGCAGAAGACGCTGCGCTTCGAAGCGGGCGGGGAGCGCTCGGAGACGAAGTTTAACTACTCTTCGAACGAAGACGCCAAGCTGCTGACCGACAGGTTCGAGCGCATCGGGGAGAGCCTGCGGACTCTCTTGGAGTTGCGGCGGGCCGCGCGGCATGACCGGCTGGGAGTGAACGCGGCGGTGCTCAAGATTCAGAGCTTGTGGGAAAACCGTCGGCTGCTGGCGACGGCGCAATTCCTGCCGCTGCTCGATCAGGTGGCCAATGACGAAGCCTACATTCACATGGCGCGCGAGCGGGCGGCACAGATTGCGGATGCGATTCGGGCGACGTCGAAGTAGGATACTGATAGACTCGACGCGCACAACACAATTAGGACCTGAAATCAATATGACCGACGCAGTGCTATCCAACTTGATTGCCGCCGCTTCTGGGATTGTGGGTGCAGTAATCGGTGGGAGCTTAGCCGTATGGGGTGCGATCAAGGCCGTGGAGAAAACGTCTCAAGATTTGGAGTCAACTGAAATCAGACGACAGAAGATTGTATGCATCGTGGCTATTCACGGGCTTCGGTGGGTAATCGGTGACGGCGTGAAGGCGCAGGATGAGTACAAATCAAGATTTATGTACGAAATGAATAAGATTCCATCACTGTGGGCGGACGACGCTGAGGTAATGAAAAATCTCCGTGACTTTCATGCCGAGAGGAACAACGAGCGATTCATCGCACTCTTGAGGCATCTCGGCAGCAACACGAAGCTCTCTACTGGACAACTCAGTGATGCAGATTTTAGAACCGTTAGCCAACTGCCGCTGACCGGTCTCTAGGCCGTGGGTGGCTGAATGGGCCAGCGTCCGATACGATGTTCGCAGCGGTTGCCGGCGCAACTTAAAATAGAGTCAGCATGAAACGCGGGATCGGGCTGGTACTTTTCTGCATGACGGCGTGGGCGCAGGCGCCCGCGGCTTCCGATGCCGAAAAGCATGAGCTGGCGGTGGCGGTCGAGGAAGCGAACACCAGCGGCTTCGACATGATTCGCGCGCTAGAGGCGCACTTGCGCAAGTATCCGAATACGCCGCTGCGTCTGGAAATCTTTAACTTGCTCGCGAAGGCGGCGGTGGAGATTCGCGATGACGCTCGCATCGTCAAGTATGGCGAGCCGGTGCTGGAAGCCATGCCTAACGACGGGACGCTGCTCGACCGGGTAGCGCGGGCGCTGCTCGAGGCGGGCGGCAAGGACAACGCTACGCGGGCGTTGGATTATGCGAAGAGGTTTGAGGCTTACGTGAGCCGTGTGCCGGTTGTGTCCGGGTTCGATCCGGTTCGGAACCAGGAGGAACACGATCGCTCGCTGGCGCGGGCGCTGTTGTATCAGGCGAATGCCTACCGGATTTTGGATCATTCGGACGAAGCGCGCCGCCAGGCAGCGCTGGCTTACATTGCTTACCCTGACGAGGCTTCGGCGCGGGCCTGGTCGGAGGCGCTGGAGGCGCTGGGGAAGCACGACGAAGCGATTGCGCGGCTGGCGGACGCGCTGATGATTGAAGATCCTAGGGCGAGCGATGAGGATCGTGGCGCGGATCGCAAGCGCTTGGGAGAGATTTATCGCGCGCTGCATGAGGGGTCGGAAAAAGGGTTGGGGGACGAAATTCTGGCGGCGTACGACCGGACGGCCGCGATCATGAGCAAGCGCGAAAACGAACTGCGCAAGTTGGATCCAAACTTTGGCGTGACCGATCCTATGAAATTTACGCTGGGGGCGCTCAGCGGGGGGAAGCTGGATCTGAAGACCATGCGAGGCAAGGTGCTGATCTTCGATTTCTGGGCGACCTGGTGCGTGCCTTGCCGCGCTCAGCATCCGCTTTACGACGAAGTGAAGCAGCGGTTCCGGGAGCGCGACGACGTGGTGTTTCTCTCGGTGGATACGGATGAGGACAGAGGTCTGGTCGCGCCTTTCGTCGAAGCCGAGCACTGGAGCGGCAACGTGTTTTTCGACGACGGCCTGGTGCGGCTGCTGGCGATTAATTCCATTCCGTCGACGATGATTGCGGATAAGCAAGGCCGGCTGGTGAGCCGCATGAACGGTTTCGCTCGCGACACTTTTGTGGATCAACTGACGGCGCGGATTCAGGCGGCGCTGGGGGAAAAGTAATTGGGCTTCGGACGGGTGATCTGGATCGTACTCGATAGCGTTGGCATAGGCGAGATGCCGGACGCGGCGGCTTACGGGGACCAGGGCAGCGACACCCTGGGGAACATCGCGCGGCAGCGGGCTTTGAAGCTGCCCAACTTGTGCCGGTTGGGACTGGCGAATATTCGTCCGCTGACGGGGCTGGAACCCGCGGCGGCGCCCGCCGGGGCCTACGGCAAGTGCACGCTGGCTTCGCCTGGGAAAGACACCACAACGGGGCATTGGGAGATGGCGGGCATTCATTTGGCGAAACCGTTTCCGCTGTTCCCGCAGGGGTTTCCGCGCGAGGTGATGGAGCCGTTTGAGACGCGCATCGGGCGGCGGGCGATCGGCAACAAGGCGGCGTCGGGGACGGAAATCATTAAAGAGCTGGGCGAGGAACATGTACAAACCGGGTCGCCGATTGTGTACACATCGGCGGACAGCGTGTTTCAGATCGCGGCGCACGAAGAGGTGATCCCGCTGTTTGAGTTGTACAAAATATGCGAGACGGCGCGGGATATATTGCGGGGTCCTTACGAGGTGGGGCGGGTGATTGCGCGGCCGTTTGTGGGGGAGCCGGGGGCGTTCACGCGCACTTCGAACCGCCACGATTACGCGGTGCCTCCGCCGAAAGGGATGCTGCTCGATCGGCTTAAGGCGCGCGGGGTTGAGGTTTATAGCGTCGGCAAAATCTTCGATGTGTTTCTGGGGCGGGGGATTGGCGAGCAGGTAAAGACCAAGACCAATGCGGACGGGATGGCGAAGACGCTGGCGGCGATGGACGATCTCGAAAGCGGATTGATCTTCGTCAATCTGGTGGATTTCGACATGCTGTATGGGCATCGCAACGATGTCGAGGGTTACGCGCGCGCGCTCGAAGAAGTGGACGCTTGGCTGCCGGCGCTCGAAGCGAAGCTGGGCGCGGACGATCTGCTGATTCTGACCGCCGATCATGGGTGCGATCCCACTACGCCGTCGACCGATCACAGCCGCGAGTACGTGCCGGTGTTGGCTTACGGGCGTGAAGCGCGGGCGGCCGTCAACCTGGGCGTGCGCGGGTCACTGGCGGATATCGGACAGACGGTAGCGGAGAACTTCGGAACCAGCATCGGGACGGGCGTTAGTTTCCTGCGGGAGATCGCTTAGGGCTGCAGGGGGCCGGCGCATTTGCCGCTGCATACGAGTTCGGAGGCGGGCGAGGCCGGGCCCAGGCGGCTCGGGTCCTGCAGAGTGGGACGGCTCACCGTGGTTTTTTCGCTGACGACGCCGTTGCTTTCGCGGCGTACGATTACTTCCTGCTCGCGCAATTTTGGGGCGCCGTCAGCGTCGCGGGCCACGCCGTAAATCGAGGGAGCGAAGGTGTTGCGCTCGGTGACGACGCTGCCGTCAGCGGATTTAGATGTGGTCTCCACCTGCTGGCGGATCAAGTTCATTTTGCCGGTGTAGTCGAGTTCGTAGTAGGCGGTGTTGGAGCTCACCTTATCGGCGGCCTTGGTCTGTTGGCGGACCTCGCGCGCGGCCTCGGCCAGCTGGCCATTCTGCGCGGGGCGCTCGATCACTTCGGTGGCTTGAACCGTGCCGGCGTCCTTATCGGTAACCGTGACGATGTTGCGTTTTTCGGCCAGTTCGAAGGTTCCGTTCAAACCGGCGCGCGAGATGGCGACGTCGGAGGTCGTGGTATTTCCTTGCGTCTGTGATTGGATGGTGCGGCGTTCGGCTTCCTGAAAACTTCCGTTAAGGTCGCTGCGGTAAAGGGCGGCGTGGATCACGGAACCGTTGGCAGTTTTTTGCTCTTCACTGACAGTGCGCTCGGTGGAGGCGAGCCGGCCGGTGGCGTCGTATTTGCGGACGATGGTTTCGGTGGTCTTGCCGCCGGGGCCTTCGCTTAAAACGTGGACCTCCGTCTTCTCGAGCGGCACTTGACGGCCGTTGATGGACTGAATGAGCTCCGTGCGATCGCCGTCCTTGGCTACGTAGGCAGCGGATTCGACGCTGCGGCCGTTGAGGTCGGGAGTGAGCAGCACACTGGCGGATTGCGCGGCGGCATGGCCGGCAAAGAGGCCAGCGCAGAGCATGGCGGATAAACAGTACTTCACGATTTCAGACTAGGCTGAATCCCGCGCGGTTTCAATACGCGAAACACCTTAGAATGCCGCTCACGTTACAATGACTGCAGGTGAAGACGTTTTATATCGAGACTTTCGGCTGCCAGATGAATGCGCACGACTCGGAAAAAGTCGTGGGCACGCTGGTGAGCGAGGGGTATCGGCAGGTGCCGACTCCTGACGAAGCCGAGCTGGTATTTTATAACACCTGCAGCATCCGCGATAAGGCCGAGCAGAAGGTGTTTCATCGCCTGGACCAGTTCAAGCGCGACGGCAAGGGCAAGACCTTCGCGGTTCTGGGGTGCGTGGCGCAGCAGGAGGGCGAGAAGATTTTCGAGAAAGCTCCGCACGTGAGCATGGTGTGCGGGTCAGCGAGTTACAACCAACTGCCGCGGATGCTGGTGCAACTGGAGGCGGGGAACCGGCGCGTCACGGGGCTGAATCTGGATACCGAGGAAACTTTCGATACGCCGATGACGCGGCGCGATCATCCGCATCGGGCTTACATCACGATTATCGAGGGCTGCGATAAGAAGTGTTCTTATTGCGTGGTGCCGTTCACGCGGGGGCCGGAGCGCAGCCGCACCAGCGCTTCCGTGATTGCCGAGGCGGTGCAGTTGTCGGCGATGGGGTACAGCGAACTCCAATTGCTGGGGCAGAACGTAAATAGTTACAGGGACCCGTCAGCGGCGGGTTGGGATTTCGCGAAGTTGCTGGATGAGGTGGGGCGTGTCGAAGGGATTCGGCGGGTGCGCTTCACCACCTCGCATCCGCGCGACTTCGTCAAGCCGATTGTGGACGCGATTGAGTCCAATAGGTCGTTGTGCAATCATGTGCATCTCCCCGTTCAGTCCGGATCGACAAAGATATTAGACGCCATGCAGCGCCTGTACACGCGGGACGAATACATGCAGCGGATCGGCTGGATGAAGAACTCGCGGCGTCCGATTGCGATCACCAGCGACATTATTGTCGGCTTTCCGGGCGAGACGAATGAGGATTTCGAGGCTACGCTGGGG
>JALYJH010000067.1 GCA_030775415.1 Acidobacteriota bacterium
CCCACGGCCTGGGCAGCCGCCTGCGAAACTGCTCCAAACGCCTGCTTCCCTACGCTCTGCACCAAATTGGTGGCCATGGAAGTCGCCTGCTGTGCCTGCTGCTGCACCTGCTGCCCTACGCTCGCCGCCGCCGCCGCTGCTGCCGAGGAAGCCGCCGGATTCTGCATCCCCTCTAACTTCTTCTCGCCCGGAGAAGTCGGTGACGTCGGCGATGACCCGCACCCGCTCAAATTCGCCGCACCGCTATTAATGAAAACCAGATTCCCTTGAATGAACACGCCCATCGGATTGATATCGATTGAGCCGCCCGACGATTTAATCGTCAATCCCATGCCCGCCTCAATCACCGCCGTCATCCCCGCCTTCAGATGGATCATCATCCCCGCGTCCATGGCGTAGTTCATGCCGGCTTTATCGTACGTGTTCATGCCCACTTGACGGCTGTAACTCATGCCTACTTTTTCATTCTGGTTCATGCTCGCCGTCAGATGAAGATCGCCGTCCGCCTGTAGCTGCTCCTCGCCTGCGACGTAGTGTTTGCGCGCGCCCTCCACCGTCACCGTCTCGTTGTTTTTGACGTTCTCCGTCCGGTCGTTTTCCACCTTAATCGATTCGTCGTGGCCCACAATCACCCTGCGGTCGTTTTCCACTTCCAGTAGCTGATCTTTCTCCGCATGCGTACGGATCAGCTCGCTGCCCTTCAGGTCTTCAAACAGGATCTCGTTATAAGTCGCCGGCCCGCCGCCCTTTGAACTGCGCGATTTAATGCCGCTCTGCGTCTTATTCGCCGGCAGATCGTATGGCGGCATCATGTCCGCGTTATAAACACTTCCCGTCACCAGCGGCCTGTCCGGATCGCCTTCCAGAAATGCGACAATCACCTCTTGCCCAATCCGCGGAATGTGGATCGACCCCCATTTCTGCCCCGCCCACGAAGTCGCCACACGCAGCCAGCACGACGAATCGGCGTCGTTCTTGCCTTCGCGATCCCAATGAAATTGCACCTTCACGCGCCCGTATTTATCGGTGAAAATCTCCTCACCGGGCGGACCCACCACAAGCGCGCTCTGCGGGCCGGAAACAATAGGGCGTCGCGTAATCCGCGGCGGCAGAAATTTCAACGCGTGAGGAATGCAGTCGAATGTGTTTCCGTAGTGGTCTTCGTCGTCATCGCCGTTTTCTTCCTTCTGGCCATCGGAGTGAAACCCACCCTCGCTAGCCTCGTGGCTCACCGCAGTCACCACATATTGGCCGTCCGCATTGAAATGCCGTTGCAGCGCGAACTTGTGCCCTGGCGTGAGTTGCCAGTGATTGCTTTCGCCATGGATCAGGATAGCGGTGGTCTCTTCCTGCTGCATACGAATACCGGTCGTGCGCTTGTTGTCGTTGAAAATCTTCTGCAGGTCCGCGGCCTTCTCTCCGCCCGATCTGTCAATCCCATCGAAGCGCTGCGCATACCGCCCCGGGTTCTCGTAGACCTCCATGTCTTCATTTCCGCTCAGCTTCAACTTGTGCGTGATTTTCCCCGCCTGTACCGAATCCATCACGATCTGCTCGGCGTCCAGCTTTTTGTGCGGAAGCTGGAAATGGTGATCCCAAAGCGTATATTTGCCGGAGCCCCAATACTGCTCCTTGGTCCACAACGAAATTCGTTCTTCCTCGCGCTCGCCGCCCTCCGCCGCTTCGAAAATGACCTGCGAGCCTCCCGGAATCTCCGGATGCGATTGCGGCGTATTCGCCAGCACCAGCTTATGCGCGCCCTTCGTGAACTTGAAGAAATAATAGATGCCTTCCTCTTCCATCAGTCGCGAAGCGAAATCCAGGTCGCTTTCCTGGTACTGCACCAGGTATTCGCGTGGCTCGAAAGTCCCCTGAATTTCAAAAGCAACATCGAAGCCCGTGAACAATTTCTTCAGCAGGTCTGGGATCGTTATGTGTTGAAAAATCCTGCTGCGGATAATGCAGGAGAGCTTCCAGATCTCCGGCGCCACTGTCATTGAATATGTGGTCAACCGCTGATCGCGCGCCCCTTGGCCCAATTCCACCACAATGCCGTGGAAATGACGCGGTGTTTGCCCCGGATCGGCGCCCTGAATCCCGAAGCCCACCTTCTGGCCAATCAGCTTGTCGAAGTCGACGCTGGTGCTATTTTCCGCCTCCAGGTCGAGCTCGAAACGGAACAGCCGGTTCAGCCCCTCATCGCCCTCGAAGCTACGCAGCAGCAGCTTGTCGTCGCCCAGCGGCGTCGTGAGGTACAAGTACCGGTTCGCTTCAACAAAGGCCATGACGATCCCTACAAGTTCTTACGCGTAAACGAACGCGGAATCGGGTCCCACGCTCACCTGAATGGCCGCAAGCTTCTGCCCCTCGGCCATCCCCGCCAGAATCCGCCGCGATACCTGCGGCAGCAGCGTATTGGTAAGGATATTGTCCACGTTGCGCGCTCCGCTCTCCACCTCCGTACAGCGCCGCGCCACTTCATCCACCAGCGCGTCGCTGTAGTTCAGCGTGATCTTATGGTTCTCCATCAGCCGCCGCTGAATCTTGCCCAGCTTCAAGGTGATGATCTTCTTTAGCGCCTCGTCGCGAATCGGGAAGTACGGGATAATCACCATTCGCCCCAGAAACGCCGGCTTAAAGATTTTGTCGAGCTCGGGCTTCAACGCTTTCACCAGCCCGTCGGCGCTAGGCATGGTCTCCGGATCCGCCGCCAGCTTCATCAGCGTATCCGTCCCCGCGTTCGAAGTCAGAATGATAATCGTATTCTTGAAGTCGATTTCACGCCCTTCGCCGTCTTCCATTTTGCCTTTATCGAATACCTGGAAGAACAGCTCGAGCACGTCCGGATGCGCCTTTTCCACCTCATCCAGCAGGACCACCGAGTAAGGCCGCCGCCGCACCGCTTCCGTCAACACGCCCCCCTCCCCGTAGCCCACATAACCAGGAGGCGAGCCCTTCAACGTCGATACCGTATGCGCTTCCTGAAACTCGCTCATGTTGATCGTGATCAGATTGCGCTCGCCACCGTACATCAGATCCGCCAGCGTCAGCGCCGTCTCCGTCTTGCCCACGCCGCTGGGTCCCACCAGCATAAAAACGCCAATCGGCTTGCTGGGGTCTTCCAGACTTGCCTTCGAAGTCCGAATGCGCTCTGAGATCTGCTCAAGCGCATGTCCCTGACCGATCACGCGCCCGCCCAGCACCCCCTCGAGCGTCAGCACCGTCGCAATCTCGTCCTTTAACATCTTGCCCGCCGGGATGCCAGTCCACGCCGAAATCACTTCGCTAATCGTCTGCCCGTCCACGCACACTCGCATCAACGGATTCTCGCCCTGAAGCGCCACCAGTTCCGCCGTCAGCGCGTCTAATTCTTTCCGCTGCTTTTCACGATCCCCGCCTGGAGTACCCGGCTCTTCCAGCTTCGTCCGGATTTCGCGCAGTTTCAAAACCAGGTCCCGCTCTTTCGTGAAGCGCTCGTTGAGCGCCTTGAGCCGTGACTCCGCGTCAGCCTTGCGCTTAGCAATTGCTTCCAGACGCTCCGCGTGATCCGCGCCCGTCGACACTTCGCGCTCCAAAACCCGCGTTTGCACAGCCAAATCGTCGATCTCGCGCGTCGCATCCTCAATCGCCGCCGGAGTCGAGTTCTGCCCCAGCGCCAGACGCGCGCAGGCCGTGTCGAGAACACTCACGGCCTTGTCCGGCAATTGCCGCCCGGCCAGAAACCGCTGCGACAATCGCACCGCTGCCGCGACACCCTCATCCAAAATGCGCACGTTGTGATGCTTTTCGAGCGACCCCACGATCCCGCGCATCATCACCATGCATACGTGTTCGTCGGGCTCTTCCACTTTCACCACTTGGAAGCGCCGCGCCAGCGCCGGATCTTTTTCGAAATATTTCTTGTATTCGCTCCACGTAGTCGCCGCGATGGTCCGCAATTCTCCGCGCGCCAGCGCGGGCTTCAGCAGGTTAGCGGCGTCATTCTGCCCCGCCTGCCCCCCCGCGCCAATCATCGTATGCGCTTCGTCGATGAACAGAATAATCGGCGTCGGCGAAGCTTTCACCTCTTCGATCAACCCCTTCAGCCGGTTCTCAAACTCTCCCTTGATCCCTGCGCCCGCCTGCAACAACGCCAGATCCAGCGTTCGCACATCCACGTTCTTCAAGGGAGGCGGCACATCTCCATGCGCGATCCTCAGCGCGAATCCTTCCACTACTGCCGTCTTACCCACTCCCGCCTCGCCCGTCAAAATCGGATTGTTCTGCCGCCGGCGCATCAGAATATCGATCACCTGCCGGATCTCCACATCGCGCCCCAACACCGGATCGATCTTCCCCTTACGAGCATTCCCCGTCAGGTCCACCGTGAACTGATCCAGGTTCGGAGTCTTCCCCCCCGCCCGCGGAATCGCGCTTCCATCGCTCGACGGAGCTTCCGCAGCCGCCTGTGCGTCCGTGTCTTCCTGCGCCCCCTCTACAATCGCCAGAAAATCCTTGCGCAGCAGCTCCGGCTGAATCTTCTGCAATTCGTTGCCGATATCGCGAGCGATCCGCGCCAGCTCGGTGTTTTCCAACAACGCGAGGAGAGCGTGGCCGCTACGAATCTGCGTCGCGCCGAAGTCGATCGAGCCTGTCGTCCAGCCCTCCGTCAGCATCTTCAACACCGACGGACTAATCGCCGGCGTACGCGCATTCCCGCTCTTCAGCTTATCCAGACTCCGCTCCAGCTCTTTTTGCAGCCGGGAAGTATCCACGCTGAATTGATGAAAAATCTTGACCGCGTCGCTGCCGCTCGCATCCAGCAGCTTCATGAGGAAGTGCTCGACCTCGACGTCATAATGCGTGCGCGCTAAGCATAAGCCCGCCGCACCCTCCAGCGCCCCCCGTGTAGTATCGTTCAGCTTTCCAATCAAGCTCTTTAAATTGACGCCCATGTGTCCAGTCCTCTTGCCTTATCCGCGTAGAATTGTATCATCCGCATCCCGCCCCAGCGGCTTGGTTTTGGCCCACGAAGTCCACCCTAACCGCGGCGCGACCGAGTCTTCCACCCCCAGCTCGCATGCCGGCACTTCTTCTTTTTTCAAAATCAATTGAATCTCAAAATCAATCTCTCCGCGCGATATGAACTTTGCCAGGGACCGTACCGCATCGTAAGCCGTTCCCGTCGGCAAAAAGTCCAGATACTGCGTCAGCCCCAGGGGTCCCAGCTTTACACGCACGCCCGCCTGCTGATTCCAGATTTCATCGCCGACAATCGCCCCGCCCCCCAGCTGTTCCGAAACGCCCAGGCCGCGGTCAAACCGGCATAAGTCCGATTCGCGTAGCCCCTGCCAGGCGCCGACAAATTGCTCCACCTCTACCGGGATCTCAAAATAATCCGCCAGGATCCGCTCCAGCGCCGCGGCTGACCGCGTATGCATCGATAACAACCCTGCGTAAAACAGCAGCGAATCGTCACGCACCGCCAGCCGGTTCTCCAGGCGCTTCGTGCCAATCCCGATCAAGTCCATCAGGTGATGTGAAAAACGGTCGCGCTCCCCGCGCTCGTAGGCGATCGCGAAGCGGTACTTCTCCCATCCCTGGTAGAACAGCGAAACCATGCGATGGTTGAAAATATCGAAAAAAGTCAGCATCGACCGGTCTTTTTGACGCAGCCGCTCGACAATCAGCTCCGTATAGTACAGCGGCAGTACGCCCGAAGGACCCGTCAGCCCCATGAAGTTGATCATGATGCTCGGCGCCGCAGTGCCGTCCGCCCAGTCGATGTTCTGGATCTGGCTCGCCGGGAAGGGAAACGACGCATGCGCCGAAAACCGCACCACTTCCTTGCTGGGACTGACAAAACGCCCCACCGGCGCGCGGTTGGGATAGAGCCGTTCCAGCAACCGCACCGCCTGGAAGAATTGAAATTCCTGCGGCGTCTTATGCAGCACCGCCTCAATCGCCCCATAGCGATTGGCCACAGCCGGGGTCACAGTAAAATCACCTGTCCGGCGCGCGGCGGCCACTCTTTCAAAATGTCTTTTCTTTGCCGGGTGCGCGCCACTAATTGGCTGAAGCTGTTGAGCGAAACATATTCGCCCAGGAAGCGCTCAATCACGCTAGCGAAAAGAAACACGCCCCCGCCCACAAACTGATCCTCGTCGAATTCCATCTCCACCCGCGTCCCGCGCGCGAAGGTGACTCCGTTCTCTGACACCAGCCGCGCGAAATGCCGCCCGCTGGTCACGCTGGCGATCCCGTCAATCTGCTTTTCCGAATACGCTGAGCCCGTGAAGTTGTACAACTTCAGGATCTCCTGAAACGCCTCGCGCCCATCCTCCACCAGCGACAAATAATTCAAGGACAAATGCGAAATCAGCCGCCACAGCGCCGCCTTTCCGCTGGGAGGGCGCACGGAATTGGTAGGCTTGCGCAGCGCCACAATGCGCTTGATGGCAGTTCCTCCCAGGAGATCAAAGTCGCCTGCCTCATTGCCGAACGGCAGCCGGGCCGGCAAGTCGCGATTGGTGCAGGTAATCCGCAAAGTCAGCGTATCCACGTCCGGCATCAGCGGCCGCGCCGACAAGTCCACCAGCGAAATGGATACCTCGGTGCCGTCGTCCCCCATTTTTCCGGAAGGACGCCGGTGCGCTAGCCAGAAGGTCTGCTGCTTATCGCGCAATGTCGCATGACGATAAGAATAAAACGGCTCGAAGTTCAGCACTTCATTCGACTGCGGATGAATGCTCAAGACTTCATTCACCGAAAAGACTTCCGTGGCCAGTGGACGCCGGATATCAGGGATCACCGGATATTCGTAGCGCCGCTGATCCAATAAAATCGGCTCCGCGGTCTGCGAAAACAGGTTGACGATCGGTGTCGTATTGATGCGAAACGTCTTCGCCGAAATGCCCAGCTCCAGAATTTGCCGCCGGTCGCTCAACTCGAACGGCGAAAACAAAAACACCAGTTCGAAGCGGTTCTTGAACCCCAGCGGCCAGGCCTCCCGCAGCCCCGTTACATCGAAGAAGAACAGTTTCTCCGGGAAGGCGAAATATTCCTGCAACAGTCGATAGCCAGGAAAACTGCGCCGAGGGTAGGGAAGCATGGATTCCCCTTCGTCAAATCCCGCCGGCTTTACATTCTCAGGCCGCAGCACCACCGGCCGCACCCTCGAGTTCGGCGTCGTGTCGCGCACCAGAATCTGCACCGTATTGGCGCACAGCAGCTCATAAAGCGTGTGCGCTACGTTCGCATCCGCCGCTATATGCAGGCGCAAAGTGTCCAGATCCATCTGCGTCAGCTGCGCATCCGCCGGACCCTCAAAAGAAATTCGAATCGCCGACGCCGCCTCCGCGTTCTTCACAGCCGGCGAGAGCCTGTCCGGCGAAGTCCACTCCCCCGCGGTGATTCGCAGAGGCCACACCGTCGTATCGAAACACGTCTGAAACTGGCACGGCACCCCGCCCACCGGTTTCGAATGCAGAACTGAGCCGCGCGCCACCTTTTGCGGCGAAGCCGCCCCGCCTTGATCGACGTCCAGATGCATTTCCACGATCGACATCGACGGAATCGGCCGTATGTAATGCGGATAAAGAATGCTGAGCAGAGCCTCCGTGATCTCCGGAAACTCATCGTCGATCTTCAGATGCACCCGCGCCGCGAGAAACGAAAAACCTTCCAGCAGCCTCTCCACATGCGGATCGGCGGTCTCTTTTTCACTATCGAGCACCAGGCGGCTGGCAATCTTCGGATATTTGTCTGCGAACTCCGCGCCCAGTTGACGCAGATAATTCAGCTCGCGCTCGTAATACAGCAGCAGATCGTCACGCACTGCGCTCGCCCCGAATCTGGTATTCGCCGCTTGAAAGTTGCAGCGTAGTGTCGAAGGACACCTGCTCGGGGGACGGGTCCATCTGCAGCATGCCCTCAATCTGGAAATGCACCACGCGTGAAGCGTGTCCCGGCGCGTCCACCAGCGTCACCCGCACTTCCTTCAAGCGCGGCTCGAAAATAGCCACCGTTTTTTCCAGTTCCACCAGCAGATGCCCACGATCCCGTGGAGAATTCAAACTCAGCGCCGAGAAGTCCGGCAGCCCGTAGTTGAAGAGCGAATGCGAAACTTCGGCCAGCGACTCCCCCGCGGCGTCCGGAGTGCGCCGCGTATTGAGCAGCCATTCCAGATCGCGCCGCAACGACGCTTTCATCTGGCGAATGCTCTGCGCCCGCGTCGTGTGCGGATCGGACTCCGCGCGCGGATCGCGGTCAATCAACCGGTCGATCAGCGACGGCGTTACGGTGAGATCCGAATCCGTTTTTGCCATGGCCTACCGCGCGCACTCCAAAGCCTGCACCGGATCCAGCCGCGAAATCTGCGCGTAAAGTCTTTGCTTCACCGCCGGGTCGCCATCCATTTTGCTCAGGCATTTGTAGAGCATCGCCAGCGGATGCGCCACCGCGTCCGCCGCTTCCCAGTCCTCCAGCTTATGCGTCTCGATCGATCGCACCAGCTCTTCGAGGATGGGTTGCGCCAGCGCCTCGTGGCTGGTCATCATGCAGATCTGCGCTAATTGCAACTTGCGTTGAAACCGCGCCCGTCCCGATTGCTGCCGCGCAATGTCTTCCGACAACATCTGAATCGCATCCGCGGCACGCCCCGACCGCGCCGCCTCCACCGCTAGCGTAAACGTGTCCGGCGGCGTAGGTTCCCCCGGGACGCTTTCTTCCACCGCAGGTTCGTCGAAAGACGGTGCGGACACTTCGGCCGGCGCACTGCCATTCGCCACCTGCACGGCGTCCCGAATCCACGCCAGTGTTTCCGGGTTGGCCGTTGCCGTATCGTCCATCAACGTCAAATGCGGCAAGCTAGGCACGTCCGCCAGCAGCGTCCGCAGTTCACTGATCACGGCTTTCGAAATGTTGTAGTAACCCCATTCCTCCGCGGCCCGCACTACATAGCGCTGCAGATCCAGCCACCCGCGCCCGCACGGCTGCGCCATAGCGGTTTCCGCGGCCTCCAGCACTTCGCCCCAATTTGCTTCAAGCGACAACCGCTTGATGTTCTGCCGGACTTCCGATGACGGCGGCACCAGCGCCGTCGGATCAGGCGATTCCCCGTATCCCCGCACCTCGCCCCAGCGATACCCGCGCAGCATGAGATAAGGTCCCGGGTTCGACGGATCTTGCTGCCGCAGATA
>JALYJH010000068.1 GCA_030775415.1 Acidobacteriota bacterium
CTAATAGCCCCGCTACCGAATCAGCTTTGCAGTCACCAGCCCCCCAACGCTGAGCAACACAATCCCTCCAATCGCGCCGCCCAGAAGCCATGGGTTTCCTCCGTCGTACCCCAGCCTACTCTGGCTGATCGGTTTTAAGGTGACCTGCCGCCCTCCATCGTCCTGGTCAACCGTGCGTTCCGCCGCGATCACATGTTCCAAAAAGCCCGCCGTTAATCCTGCCACAAGCATTCCCGCTTGGATATATTTAGAGGTTTGCACGCTGTTTACTCCCAAGTTTTCACAAGCATCTGTAGGGCCGTCGCCGACTCGCCTAGCCATATGAATAAGGCTTAAGACGGGGCGGTGCAACCACGCCTGTCCCCATGGCATCCAACAATCATGGAGGCTGCCATGAAAGCCATCGCGGGGATTAGCTCCAAACACCTGGCGCTTTTGGACGAATACCGGACCGCCTTAAGCGTCTGGAGCGAGACACGCGCCTTGTATTCACCTGAAGGTGTCGAAGTCTCGCAAGTTACACAACACCTTGAAGATATTGAGCACGAACTGGCGCTCTGTGACGTGCCGCTGACCAGGCAAGGCGCCCCCGAAAAATGACGGATCTCGATATCGCGAACAACACGAGTGCCAGCCGTTTTGAGGTACCGCTAGCAGGCGGACTCGCCGTGCTCGAGTACCGCCTCGAGGACGGCACCATTTTCCTCCTCTACGTTGAAGTCCCTCCAGCCGAACAAGGGCGTGGCATTGCCGGGAATTTGGCGCATGCTGCCCTGGAATTCGCCCGCACCAACCGTTTGAAGGTTGTGCCCCGATGCCCTTTCATAGCGGCCTACATGCGCAAGCATCCTGAGCTACTTCAGCCTGTCCACTAACCCACCTCGCCCCTGCCCCAACCATTGCCTGGACTTGATATGCTTTGAAATCTGCGGTTGATCTCCGGGCCCATCAAAAGGAGCGGTTATGACATCACGGGCACTCACAACGGCCACCCTGCCGTTCACTCTGCTGGGACTCTTAATCGGTGCAAGTGCCTACGCGCAACAAGGACAGGCGCCCGACACCGTTTTCTACAACGGTAAGATCATCACTGTCGATCCGCTCTTCACCATTGGACAGGCGTTCGCAATCCGCGGAGATCAGTATCTCGCCGTCGGTGATAATGCGAGAATTCGCGCGCTCGCGGGCAAGAACACCCGTATGGTGGATCTGAGGGGCGCCTCGGTTATCCCCGGGCTCTCCGATAATCACGATCATCTTTACAATAGTGAAAAAGTGATGCGAGGCATCGACCTCATCGGCGCCACCTCTACGGAGGAAGTGCTGAAGCGCCTTCGTACCGGCCTCGACAAGGCCAAGCCCGGTGAAACTGTTTTCGGAAGCGTTGGCTGGAGAGCGCCGCTGACCAGGAAAGACCTCGACCGGCTTTCCACTACCGTTCCCATCGTCGCGCTCCGTGGACGTCGCGGGGCCGCCACACTAAATTCGGCGGCGCTCCAGAAAGCTGGGATCGCTGAGGATACGCAATCCTACCTGGGAGTACCAGTCCCCCGTGACGGCAAGGGTGAACTAACCGGCGCTCTCCCCGATTGGCCCGCCGGGTATTACGCCATGGACAAAGTGGTGCCGCCGCCGACGCTCGAAGAGGAAGATAGCATGATCGCGCGTGGGCAAAAGGAGCGAAACGCGCTCGGGATCACCAGCATTCGCGACCTCTCGAATTGGCCCCCTGGAATGCGCGCCTTCGTTCGGACATGGCAGCGAGGGGCGCTTACTCTGCGCGTCAGCATGGGACTCGAAACCCCAGACCGCAGCGACCCCGCTAGCTTGCTGCGCCAGCAAATCGTTACGCCGGGCTTCGGCGATCACTGGCTGCGCATCGATTCCTCCGGGGAAGAACCCTGGCCACCCGATTTCCCGCAGGAAAAATATTTGTCTCTCATCCTCGAAGTCAATCGCTTGGGCTGGCGGCCAGCGGTGCATGTGCCGACCAACGAATCCCTCGAAGGCGTTCTGCAAGCCTACGAAGCAGCGGATCGTGAAAGTCCGATCCGCGACAAGCGATGGGTAGTGGAACACATTGCCGGCGCCACCCCGCCGCTAATGGACCGGCTCGCCAAGCTGGGCGTCATCGTCTCCGTAACCACCAACTACTCCGGATACGCCAGCGACTACGACGCGGCCGTCCGCACGATGGGTAAAGAGCAGGCTGAGCGTCAAACGCCCTTGAGGGAAATGCTGGACCATCATCTGGTGGTTGTGACCGGCAGCGATTACACCGGTCCAAATCCCGACACCCAGACTCCCAATAACCCGTTCATTCCTCTTTACTACTACGTGTCACGCAAAACGCGCGACGGAAGAGTTCTCGGGCCGCAGGAGAAAATCAGCCGCCAGGAAGCCTTGCGCCTGGCCACCAACAACAACGCCTTCGCCACCTGGGAAGAAAAGGTAAAGGGTTCGATCGAGCCACGCAAACTCGCGGATTTCGTCATTCTTTCGGGCGACTTCATGACCGTTCCCGAGGAACAAATCCTCAAGTTGCATCCCCTGGCCACCTACGTCGGAGGACGCAAGGTTTATTCCGCGCCAGATGCGAACGGTCTTTGAGTTGTAGCCTTGTCAATGTTCTTAAAAGGAGATTCTATGAAATCACGTGCTTCGTTGTACCTTGCAATGGGTTCGCTCGCGGCCTTCGCCCTAGTCGCCTCTCTGGCTGGACAGGGGCGCCAAGGACCCGGCGTGCAGGCCCCGGCCGATGCGCCCGAGCCGGAGCTACTGAAAACCTGCAAAGTACCTCCCGCGGCTCCCGGCGGCCGCGGCGGTAGGGGTGAGGGCGGTGAAGGCGGGCGCGGCGGGGGCGCCTTGGCCGAAAGCACGAAGGACGTCACCTCGACCGCCATTCCCGGTGTCATTGCCGCCGGTCAGAAGTGGAAGGTTCTCTGGTCGGACGAGGGCAACAACGCCGACGGTATCGTCGGGGCCAACGACGGCAGCGTGCTGATCGCACAGAACGACAAGAGCGATGTCGTCAAAGTGGACAAGAATGGGAAGGCGTCGGTTGTTTACACGGACACGAATACGGGCGGCACGCTCGGCATGAACAATAAGGGCGAGCTGTTCGTCGCCTCCAGGGGCTATCAGGCCGCCATCCTGCAACTCGCTCCCAAGCGCCGCATTGTAGCCAATAAGGTGGACGGCGATTGGTTCGATTGCATTGGCGGCGTGCTCCATGATCTCTCGCCCGACAGCAAGGGAGGCATCTACGTCGCCATCGGTAAGCTTGTGCTCTTTATCGGCCCCACAGGCAACGTGACCAAGTATGACGAGCCGAATCTGCGCGCCAACGGCATTATCCTGAGCCCTGACGAGAAGCGGCTCTACGTGACCACCGGCGTCAGCCTGATGGTGTTCGACGTTAAAGCGGACGGCCAGCTCACCAATCTCCGCGAGTTTACGAAGTTGCCCGACGGCCCCGGCGACGGCTTAGCGGTGGATGCGGCCGGCCGGTGTATGCGTCAGGCGGCGGCGTGGCCATCCGCGTCGTTGACAAGAGCGGCATGATCCTCGGCGAAATCCCCACGCCCGGCAACACCAACACCACTGCGTTCGGCGGACCCAACAAGAAGCTGCTCTACGCCATTCAGACCCGGCCGCGCCGAAAAACACCGGGCAGCTCTCCCTCGCTTTGTCGCAGACCGTCAGTAGGTAATCGAAATGTTGCCCCCTGAACTCATCCACATGCTTTGAGCGGTTCGATGTAATGTCGATACCGGCTTCCTTCATTACCGTTATTGCCTCGGGGTGCACGGTGCTCGGCTTCGTGCCTGCACTTTCCACCCCGAAACGGTCACCTGAATCATGCCGCAGCAAGCCTTCAGCCATTTGCGACCGCGCCGAATTTCCCGTGCATAGAATCAGCACCCGCTTTCTATCTGCCACGTGATGCTTCCGTCTCACTGTGAGGCACTACGACATCGGGCGCCTGTCTAGGCAATGTCGGCACGAGCCAGCGAAAGAGGAAAGTCGCGGCGAATGCGCCAGCGAGCTGGGCAGCCATGAAGCCCGGAGCATCGGCGGGCCGGATGCCGGCAAACGTATTCGTGAAAGCTCGCGCGAGCGTCACCGCTGGATTGGCGAACGACGTGGACGCCGTAAACCAGTAGGCCCCGGTAATGTAGAGACCGACTGCCAACGGCGCGGCCTCCGCACGCACCCGTCCGCAACCCCAGATAACGGAGAGCAGTCCGAAAGTGGCGACGAATTCGCTGAAGAGCTGCGAGCCGCCAGCCCGAACGTGCTGCGACACCTGAAGCACCGGCTCCGCGAACATGAGATGGGCGATCCACACGCCGAGCATCGCACCCGCGGCCTGCGCTCCAATATAGCCCGGGACGTCGCGCCACCGCATCCCCCCTTGGCTCGCGTCCGCGAGCGTGACGGCGGGATTGAAATGCGCCCCGGACACCGCTCCGAAAGTAAAAATGAGTGTTACTAGCATTGCGCCCGTCGCCACGGCGTTCGCGAGTAGCGCAATTGCGACATTACCGCCGCTGAGGCGCTCGCCCATGATGCCGGACCCGACGACCGCCGCCAACAGCCACGCCGTTCCGAGCAGCTCTCCAATGAGACGGCGCGCTGGCGTCATAAGCAGCAGCCGGGCGCACAGCAGCCTGCCGGCTTTTTGGCGCGCGCGAACGTGCTCAGGAGAGGCGTGTCATCGCTTCCGGCACTCAGCATTCGGAGCGGTCTCCGGCCTTGGCCTGGAGGAATCCTTCAGTCATCTGCCTCCGGCGCGGCTTAATCATGAACTCCTCACTTGCAGCAGACAATCTTCTGCGGTTCTATCGCCTTGTTCCGCGTGCAGCATTCGGCATAAAGAAACCCGAGCAGCTCTTGAAGGGCCTCAGCGTTAGCCGAGTACCAAAGGTAGGTGCCCTCACGCCTGACACGCACCAAGTCCTCATTTCTCAGCTTTTCGAGGTGATGCGAGAGGGTGCTGGAGGGTATCCCCAACTCCTCGCCGACCTCGCCGACGATCATCCCCTCGGGATGTGCGCTCAAGAGCAGGCGGACGATACGCAGGCGCGGTTCTGTACCCATCGCCGACAGCATGTCCGCATAGCGTGCAATCAATGCAGCGTCTTCCTTCTTGGTCATGCGCCCTCCTTTCGCAATACTTCGATAATAGTAGAAATACAGAGAAAGTCAAGAGCGGCGTCCGCTGTGGTCAGGAATTCCAGCTATACGACCGCAGATATCCGACGAATGCTCCTAGCCCGACTATCAGCAAGGCGGTTCCTCCATGCCAAACCAGGAGATGGGGTGCCCGTTGGAACATACAGTGAAGTTGAAGTGGTATCACAGCAAGAAAGACCGCTAAGCCTGTCAATGTCGCCCCTAGTCCGGCCGACGGGAAGAGCGCACCTTTTCGAGCCAGAACCCAAAAGACCGCGACCGCTGGAATGACGATCGCCAGTTCCATCACCGCACAAGGCCAGCCTTCTGAGACAAAGTTGCCGGAAGCTTGCCATGGAAAGAGCGTCGCCAGTCCGGCGAACCCCGCCAGGCCTCCGAGCGTCAGGAGTCCCCAAACGGGAATGCCCGGCCTGGAACCTGGAATCATTTGCTCCGCAAGCTTAAGTGCGAATAAGATTCCTACACCCCCCAGAATTGCCGAAATGCCGTAAATCTGAACAGGCGTCATCAAGTGAACGCCAATTCTGCTCATAAATGCGACGAGCCCGGCTGTACCCGCGACAAAGACGGCCAGAAGCATAAGGAATAACCGGCGCCGGGAAGAAATGGGTTTTATTGGGATCAGAGACGGCTCTAAAGCGTCCAGCACCTTTCGTGCGAGTTCCGGTGAACTGCCCGCCCGCGCCTGGCCGGCCGCCCACGCGTCAAGTTGCCTATCCAAATCAAGGTCACGATTCTCGTCTTGCATTGCTCGGATCCTTTCCCCATGTACGGCGAAGCGTCGCATAGGCTCGGCTGGCTTTCTGTTTAACTGCTCCAACTGTCGACGCCGTAGCTCGCGCAATTTCCTCCAGACTCATTCCCGAAACCTTCAGCATGAACAAAATCTCGCGCTGAGCGTCCGGCAGACCAGCGACCAATTCCTCGAAGCCGTTTCCCGGTGCCTCGGGCGTCTCCCGATGCAGCCTTTCGGGTACGCTCGCGACCAACACCTCCCTCGCGGCAAGCCGGCGCGCCTTCCGGTAAGCGTCCAGACGTGTGTGCCGGGCGATGGCATAGATCCATGGCATGACGGGTTCGGAGGACCGATAGGTGTGGCGCGAGCGGTGAATCTTCATCCAGCAGTCTTGTACCATGTCCTCTGCGTCAGTCCGGCCAAATCGCGAACTATTGAAGTAGCGCTGGAGTGGCGGCGAGATCCTTCGAACAAGCTCCTCCAGAGCCGCAGGATCGGCATTTTGGTATTGCGTCATCAGCCTCCTCAACTCGCAGTCGTCGATTTGTCCGTCAACCATTCAGTTCGTGCGCCCGGTGGTTTTAGTAACGCATCCTTTGTGAGGATGCCGCAACCACATGGCCTCGCCCCCCGCTCCCGCAATATGGACGTGGATGGGCTAGTGCCCAAGCAGTGACGGTTTATCCGGCGGAGGGAGCGGGCAGCTAGAGCGCAACGAGAACAGCGCCGCGAGCCAGCACGTAGGGCAACCGCGAAATGCAGCCAATGCGACAAAAGCGAAAATCAGCCCTGCGGCGAGATGTGTTGGAAGCGAGTGGAAGGCGAAGCCCAGGCTTACCGCTCCAACAATTCCGCGCAGTAGGTGCGCCCCCAGACCGCTTCTGGCTGCAAGGAGTCGGTAAACCATGCGAAGGTCCCTCGGGTCGAGATGGATTCGTGATGATCGGCGCGGCCAGAACCTTTTCCGGCCGCGCTTGGCGGGTCAAACTTAGTTGCTGGCGGCGATTTGGGAAACAGCGATACTGTCGCCGCTTACGTCACCTGTCACCTTCACGTTCTGCCCGGCATATTTCGTCAACCCAGCCACGCTCTGGTTGGAAATGTTGTAGACTTTGCCCCCAGAAACTAGGACGAATTTGCCGCCGGCCTTAACGCAGGCGAGTGTACAGTCCTTGTCGGTCATCTTGGCGTCTTTGTGCATTTCCATCATCTTTGCGTGGCTTGCGCCGCACATGCTGTCGCTGATCATGCCTGTCATCGTCATGCTGGCGGCCCCGGCAAATGACGCGAAAGTGGCGATCAAACCCGCCCCACCGAGGATACGGATCACACGTCTCATAGCGATTCTCCTATTTGGTCCCAAGTCGGGACGTAATTGACTTCGCTAGGTAGTTCGCTGGCTTACCGGGTTAAAGTCACGGTCAGAGGCGAGTTTTCTCAAAGAAAGAAGAGACAATGGTGCAAAATGCGTCACCGGCCAGCAGCGTTCCGTCTTGCGGATGATATAACGACACATGACCTGGCGTATGCCCTGGAGTGTGCAGAACGTCCCACCCTGGGAGATCTGTCAGACTTGTTCGAGGCAGGCGGCAAAGGTTTGAGCCATTCACCCATATCGATTGGACCCCGCGGATAAAGAGGCGACAGCAAAGACATGAGTCCGCCGCCTGCTCCTACATGGGTTCGGGGTATTCCAGTCTGCCCGTAAGGTACGGGAACTCGCGCGGGTGAGCAAATACCGGCACCCGCCACTTTTCCGCCAAATCCCGAGCCGAGCCCGCGTGATCAAAATGGCCGTGGGTGAGTAGGATCGCTTTGGGCGGCCGCTCAAATACCTCCTCGGCCCAGCTTTGGATCCGGCTTGCGCTCGCGGGAAGTCCCGTGTCAATCAACGTCCACGATCCATCGGAATCCTCGATTGAAAACACATTCACGAATAGGATGCGCAAACCTTGCACTCGCGGCGCGATCGCCTCCATTTCTATTTGGTCCATGTGGCTCATAAGGTGACGCCTCACTCCTTAGAGCGCGATCACAGCCGCTCGTTTCGAAATTCTTCCAGCGTGGCGCGACGCGGCTTCGTCGCGCCACCATCTATCGAGCGTTACCTTCCGTGGCCGGCATGAAAGCCGCCACGAAACGCACCAACCGCGCCACGATAGTACGGGCGTGAATATCCCCAACCCGCGTAACCGTGGAAAAAGACTGGTGAATAGAATCCCCAGCCAAACGGGCTGTACGACATCCCCCATCCTGGGAGAAATGCATACGAAGCCCAGTAGGGATCCCAGTACCATCCGGGCCCATACCAACCGCCGTACGCCGCCACCATATGAGCCTCATGCCGGTTTGCCCCCGCCTCATACTGGCTACGGCCACGGCTCCACGCGTAGAGAGGTTCGCCAGTCAAAGCTTTGAAGTTGGCTTGGCGGATTCTCAGCGGCTTGTCGCTTGCCAACAAAACTTCGTCCTCTTTATCCAACGTGGCGTGTTTCTCTCCCAGATCGACTCTGGCTTTTCCATCAAGCACGGCGATGCTTTGGGCCGTGGCATTGAAATCGTACAAGCCCCTGTGATCGATCCGGATCGTTGCGCCACCCATCTGAACGCGTAAGTTCGAATCCTTTACGAAGTCGGCCGCCTCAATCATGACCTCCCCGCGAACCACCTCTATCCTGGTATCCGCAACACTTGTGCTGATCATACGTACTTGACTGCCGTTCCCTACGCGCAGAAAAGCTCCGGGCGCGAGCGGGACCTCAACGTAGCCCTGAGTCGTCTCGAGGAGTTGATTCGGTAAAAGCCGACCAGCGCCCGGCCGTAGTGGCCGTCCGTCAACAGTCGCCTGTCCCTCTATATAGTTCACCATTCCTGGTCCCGGTTGCGAAACCTGACCTGGAATTGACGTCCGTGTTTGATCCGGCATGGAACCAGGGGGTTGAGCGATGGCAGACGTAGCCGCCCAAAGAACCACCAACCCAACGGGCAAAGCCCTTTGTACTATGTTGTTAAACCCTTTCATAAGAAGAGACTCCTATATATCCACTAGTTAGATGTATGGATTCTTTAACAAGTTGCGTTACACTGACGTTCCCGCCAATGGAGATGGG
>JALYJH010000069.1 GCA_030775415.1 Acidobacteriota bacterium
CTGCTGTAGTCCTTCGTAGTTGCCGAACAGGAACAGGCGGTCCTTTTTAATGGGGCCGCCGAGCGCGGCTCCGAATTGATTCCTGCGGAAGGGCGGGACGAAGTTCTGGTCGAAGGTATTGCGGGCATCGAGCGCGCTATTGCGCAGAAATTCGAAGAGCGAGCCGTGCAGGGCGTTAGTGCCGGATTGCGTGACCACGGTGACTTGCGCGCCGGCGCGCTTACCGTATTCCGCGGAGTAGGTTTCGGCGAGGACGTTGAATTCGCGAACGGCGTCGATGCCCAGGAGTTCGCCGCTCACGCCGCCGGGGGTCACGGAAAGCTGGCTGGAGCCGGTGTATTCGACGCCGTTGAGCAGAAAAATATTGTCCAGCGGGCGCCTGCCGGAAACCGAGAAAGTGTTGCCCAGGCTGGTAATGGTGTTGGCGCTTTTGAGGCTGTAGCTGATGGCTCCAGGATTGAGTGCGATCAGGTTGTCGAAGCTGCGGCCGTTGAGCGGGAGATCTTTAATTTCGCGTTCACTGACGAGTCCGGAAACCGAGGATGTGGTGGTGTTCACTAGCGGGGCTTCGCCGATGACGGTGACTTGCTGCACGAGGTCGCCGACTTCGAGCTGCAAATTCACAACCGCTTCCTGCCCGACGGCAAGGTTGATGCCGGAGCGTACCACTGACTTAAAGCCGGGTTTTTCAGCCTTCAATTCCTGCTGGCCGACGGGCAAAGAGAGAACGCGAAAGTTGCCCCCGGCGTCGGTGACCACGGATCGTGTGGCGCCCGTTTCGACGCTCTTGACGGTTATCGTGACTCCGCCGACCGCAGAGCCGCTGGCGTCGTCCACGCGGCCGGAGATTTCAGCGGACACCTGCGCCCGCAGCGATGCCGACGTAAGCAAAAAGACTGCCAGCCGCAGATACTTCCCACGCAACGCACTCATATGCCCCCCCTGTCGTGACCCGAGCTGTGACAGAACCAAACATATATAGTGGCACGGCGGCGGGGCTACGCCCGATGGGCGCACAGTATTTGCCGGAGCGGCCGAAGACGGCGGCCCCGGCACGTAAGCAAGGCTTAGGGCTTGCCGAACTTCGCGGGGTCAATCGGCACGTTGATTTTCACGTCGCTGAGCTGGAAGGAATCGCGGCCATCCAACCAGGAGAACGTGTATTTGTAGGGAAACTTGATGCCATTAACGTCGCGATAATCGGAGTAGTCAATCTGCGTGGGAACGCGGCCAATGGGGGACGCGCTGTAGCGCACTAAGCGCACCAAAAATCCAGTTTTGGTATCGAAATAGAGCGTGGCGAGCAGGCCGTGGGGACCGCTGCCCTGGACCACCTGCACCTCTTTATCGCCGATGCTGTCGAGGGAGCCAGAGCGCCAGTTGGTGAGAGCGGTTTTGATCTGACCCGGGAAAGACAGGAGCGCGTCGAGCCTGGCGCCGTCGAGTTCGCTACCCGTCAACTCATACTCGGGGAACAAGGCGCGCGGCGATTTGATCCAACCGTTGGTGCCATTGTAAGCGCGGGTGCTGTCGCCACGTTCCGGATGATCCTTAAAGGAGATCTGGGTGGTGCGCTGGTCGGGGGCCTTCGCGAAAATCTGGAAGGAGCCGCCGCCGCCGAGGCCTTCGTAGCCGAGACTCGTGCCGGTGGCGATGTAGCTGGTGAGTCCGGCCAGACGCTGCGGGCCGCCGAGGGCTTGAATATATTTATCGAGGACCTGGGTAGCGGGGGGCGCGCCTTCGCCGGGGGCGACGATGTCGTTGCGCTCGTCATTGGGAGTGCCGTAGAGAGCGTCGAGTCCAATGGTGGTCGAAGGCATGAAGCGCCCGTGATGGCAAGTCCAGCAAGTGACCATTTGAACGCCGCCAAAGTTGGTTTTATTGATGACGGCGACCATCTCGACCATTTTGCGCGCGGTCTTCTTTTTGGGGGTGTCGAATTCCCAATTCACTTTGTCAGTGCCGGCGGCGACATGGCAATCGGCGCAGTCATAACCCAAAGCGGCCGACATTACGCCCATGGAGCCAAGAAAGTCGCTGACGGTCAGGCCTTTAAGCGTGCTGGTGGTAACGTTCTTAAAAGCTTCGCCCGCGGTCTGCGTTTTCGGTGCGGGGGGTTGGGCGCATGCGACGGCGCCCACGGCGATTGCGAGGATCAGCCGCCTAGACCACAGCTTCATAGTGCTGCTCTCCTCAATTCTGGTTGGCAATTTCGCCGTCAATCGGTGTAGTCTACTATTTTCCAAGGTGGATGCTGTCCTTTTCGTTCTCATTGCAAAAGCTTTCAAAGATGTCGGCGTCGGCCAGCAGATCGTGGGGGATTTTGACGGTAAACGGTTTGCTGTACAGTGGCGGATCATCGAAGGTCATTTCAACATCGAGGTGCCCGAGGTCGCGGCGGTGGAAGCGTTCGGTCATGCGCAGGGATTCACTGTGCGGGTGCCCCATTAAATCCAATGACGTTCTGTCATTAAAGCCGGCGGTCTCGACGATGAAGAGGTCACGCTCCCAATGCCCGACGGAGTAGCCCAGAAAAGCGGGGTAATCAAATTCCTGGGGCAGCTTGCGGCCGTCGGTATAGATCTGGCGGTGGAGGTTGTCGACCTCATACAAGACCATAGTGAGGCGCGGGGCTTGCACGATCTTGATGGGTTCGGACAGCAGTCCAGCTAAAGGGATGCCGGTGATGCCGCTGCAAATGCGGGCCGGGTTAGCGTTCGCGGCTCGCTGGCGCATCACGGCCGCGCCGGCGGGGAGGAGCGGCGACTCTCCCGATTTAAAGTCAATCAGGATATTGAAGCCATATTTATGCTGAGTGCCGATTTCCATTCCGGGCGAGTTCGTTTTGATGGCGTCGTCGAACAACTCGCCGAACAAGCGTTTTACTTCGGCCACGGTCGTGATCTCGTGCATCCACACGCCGGAAAGATCAGGCTTGCTGTCCGTGCGCGGCGCGGGAGCGGACAGGTTGGGTTTGCCATCATGAGTCCGAGGGGTACCCGGGGTGGGGAAGTTCAGCCATTGCGCGCCTGCGGCGCTAGAGAGAACCGCAAACGGGATCAACCAGGAAGGCGTTCGCATCCTCCAATCATGCTAACAGGTAAGTCAACTAGCGGGCGTTTGGGCCGTGCGGCGGCCTGCGCGCCGCTGCGCGACGGGCTCCCGTGACCTTATAAAAAGAATGTGGTAACGTAGTCAAAAGCGTGGAGGCAATATTTTGAAGAATAAAATAATGTTCGTTTTGGCGGTCAGCGGCGCGCTGATAATCCCCACAGTGCCTTTGCTGGCCCATCATTCGTTCGCGGCGGAATATGACTCGAACAAGCCGGTGACCTTGACGGGCACCGTGACCAAAGTGGAGTGGCAAAATCCGCACGCACGCTTTTACATCGACGTAAAAGATGAGAGCGGCAACGTCGCCAACTGGGAGTTTGAACTGGGCAGCCCGAACGGTTTAATGCGTAAAGGCTGGACTCGTAATTCGCTCAAAGAGGGCGATAAAATTACCGTCGACGGCTACCTGGCGAAAGATGGGGCTCATCTGGCGAACGCGCGCACGGTGGCGCTTTCCGATGGCCGCAAAATATTCGCCGGCGCAGCGGACGACGGCGGCCCCGGTAAATAAAACTTCGCCCGCGCGCAAGGGAAGACTCTCGGCGTTTTAGTAAGGGTGCGTGTGCCCGCCAGGAGCGTTGGCGGGCCAGCCATCCGGTATGTGTCAGAGGGCCCAGCCGGCAGCTGCTTCAAATCGGCGTCGGGGCGAATTGATACAATACTACTGGGATTGAGGCGCCGGTTCGGCAGCACGCTATGAACAAAATCCAATTCACTTTAAACGGGACACCAACCAGCGGTACCTACGAGCCGGGGATGACCTTCCTGGACATTTTGCGCGAAGACAACGGCATCACGTCGCCTAAGAACGGTTGCGCTCCGGAAGGCGCCTGCGGGTGCTGCACGGTGTTGGTGGACGGACAGCCGGTGATGGCTTGTTTGCGCCAGCCGCAACATATGGAGGGGCGCGAAGTTGTCACGCTCGAGGGGGTTCCCGAGGAACTGCGCAATCTGCTGGGCGAGGCGTTCGTCAGCGAAGGCGCGGTGCAATGCGGGTTCTGTATCCCCGGTATCGTGATGCGGGCCTCGTCGCTGATTAAGAGCGGAAAGGCTACGGATCGCCACGCGGTGGCCAAGGCGCTGGATGCGCATCTATGCCGCTGCACGGGCTACGCGCGCATTCTGGACGCCGTGCAGACCGCTGCCGAAGCCTGGAGCAAGGTCAACGGGAACCAAGGCCGGGGTCTCGTTCCGAAGGAGCCGCGGCGGCACTTTTATTTTGGCGAGCAGTATGGACGGACTCGCGGTACAGCCACCAAAGAGAATGGCATTGGGCAATCTCCTTCCCGCTATTACGGGATCGAGCAGGCCATGGGGGACCGGCCTTTCGTAGACGACATGCGCGTGCCGGGGATGCTGCATGGGGCTCCGGTGATGAGCGAGCATCCGCGGGCCAAAGTTTTGGCGATCCATACGGAAGAGGCGCTGGCTATGCCGGGCGTCGTGAAGATTCTGGGAGCGGCGGACGTGCCGGGGCAGCGCGGCACCGGGTTAACGATTCCCGATCTGCCGATTTTTGTGGCGGTGGGCGAGACCACTTGCTGCGTGGGCGATATTTTTGCCCTGGTAGTAGCCGATACGGCTTTCCACGCGCGTGCGGCGGCGGACAAGGTGCGGGTGGAATACGAAGTCTATGAGCCGGTGACGGACCCGTTCGCGGCGCTCGAAGCAGGCGCGCCGCAGGTGCATGCGCCGGGGAATCTGCACGTGCATCCGAATCTGCTCGACACCACAGCGTTCTCGCGCGGAAATGTGGAAGAGGCGTTCGCTACGGCGCCGCATGTGATCGAGCAGGTGTTCTCGACGCAGCCTATCGAACCCGCGTTTCTGGAGCCAGAAGCTTGCTTAGCGCTGCCACAGGGCAAGGGCGTTAAAGTATGGACGCAGAGCCAGGGTTCGGTCTTCGACCAGAAGCAAATCGCCGCCACGCTGAAGCTGCCGCTCGAGGATGTTGAGATCGCACTGGCGGCTAGCGGCGGAGCGTTCGGCGCGAAAGAGGAGCTGTCGATCCAGGCGCAGACGGCGCTGGCGGCGTTATTGATCGGGCAGCCTGTCAAGACAGTGCTTACCCGCAAGCAATCCACGCAACTGCATCCCAAGCGGCATCCCATGGTGATGCACTACAAGGTTGCCGCCGATGCCGAGGGCCATTTGCTGGCGGTGCGCGCGCGCATCGTTGGCGACACCGGAGGCTACGCGGGGACAGGTGGGAAATGCCTGCTGCGCGCGGCCTGTCACTCTTGCGGGCCGTATCGCGTGCCTAACGTCGATGTGGAATCGAAGGCGGTCTTCACCAATAATCCAACGAGCGGCGCCATGCGCGGGTTTGGGACTAACCAAGCGCACTTCGCGATGGAAGGGATGATGGACATGCTGGCCGAGAGGGTCGGCGTGGATGGCTATGATATCCGCGAGCGGAACGTTCTGCTTCCGGGCGACGCCTTCGGGACGGGACAAATTATGCGTGAGAGCTGCGGGATTATGGAGACTCTCAAAGCTGTAAAAGATATTTACAAGGGCGCAAAATACGCCGGGATCGGATGCGGGATCAAGAGCACCGGAATCGGGAACGGCACGATCGACAGCGGATACGCTATCATTCGCGTGCTGGAAGGCGGCCGGCTAGAGATTCTCACGGGCTATACGGAAATGGGCCAGGGGCTGTTCACGACAATTCGTCAAGCGGTGTGCGAGGAGACGGGCCTGTCACCGGAAATCATGACGGTCCGCTGGGACAAAGACCTGGGCAACAAGTGCGGGGAGACTTGGGCCTCGCGCGGAACCACGCTGAGCTGCGCGGCGTCCCAGAGGGCTGCCCAGAAACTGGTGGACGACCTGAAAGAATCCACGCTAGAACAACTGGCGGGGCGCGAATATGCGGGTGAATACGTTTGCAACTTCACCACCAAGCCCGGGACCCCGGAAGCCGCCGACAATCCAACAACGCACCTGACTTTTAGCTATGCCACACAGGTGGTGATGTTGGGCGAAGACGGGCGCATGGAGCGCGTCGTCGCGGCGCATGACGTGGGGCGCGCGATCAATCCCAAGGCGTGCGCGGGACAGATTGAGGGCGGCGTGCATATGGGATTGGGGTACGCGCTTTCCGAAGACTTCCCCCGCACTCAGGGTAAGCCGGACTCGCTGCTGCTGCGCGATCTGGGGATTATGAAAGCGAAGGACACACCGCCGGTGGATGTGATCTTGATTGAAGTTCCGGACGAAGTGGGCGGTTACGGTGCGAAAGGAGCGGGCGAAATTGGTTTGGTCCCGACAGCCGGAGCCGTGGCCGGAGCGCTGCACGCTTACGATGGTATTCGCCGTTTCAGCTTGCCGATGCAGAATTCGCCGGCTGCGGCTCCGTCTGTTCCAAAATCGCGGCGCAAAACTGCGGTTCCGGCCTAGGGCGGTTCCGGCTTGGGTCGGTTCCGGTTTAGGCGTGATCCAGAATAATTTTGAGGCGATCGTCGGCGCCGTCTTCCACCAGTTCGATCGCCGCCTCTAGTTCCGTCAGGTGCATGCGGTGGGTAATGAGAGGCTCCAGGCGCACTGCGCCGCGCCCCACTAGGTCGATCATCCCCGTGAAGTCTTTCGCCGTGGCGGCGCGGGCGTTGATCAGCGTGAGCTCCTTAAAATACAGCTCATAGAACGGCAATGCGCCTTCCTTCGCGCTGATGATGCCGAACATTACGATGCGGCCGCCGGGGCGCACCATGCGGATGGCGTCGGCGAGCGAGGCCAGCACGCCCGAGGATTCGATCACCACGTCGGCGCCGCGGCCGCCGGTGGCTTCGAGAACTTTCTCCACGGCCCCCTTGCCCGAGCTGACGGTGATATCGGCGCCCAATTGTTTCGCCATAGCGCTCTTGAATGGACTGCGGCTGACGCCGATTACAACGCCTGCGCCGCGCGCCTTGGCGATTTGCACGTGCAGTTGGCCGGAAACGCCCAATCCCATTACGGCCACGGATTCGCCGACGAAGAATGGCGTCAGGCGCTGCGCATGCAGGCAGGTTGTCGCCACCTGAATCAAGGGCGCGGTGCGGCTGTCGACGGAATCGGGCAGGCAAAAGAGTTGACTCACGGGCACGGCGGCGTATTCGGCGAACCCGCCGTTGCTATCCCGGCCAATCAAACCGCCGTTGGGGCAAATACTGGTCTGGCCGGCGCGGCACTGCAGGCAGGCGCCACAGGAAACGACGGGATCGATGATGACGCGAATCCCGGGGCGAATGTCCGCGCCATTACCGCCTTCGACCACTTCCCCGATCATTTCGTGGCCCATGATCAGGGGATAGTGGGCGGGAATGGAACCTTGATAGATTTTGAGATCGGTCCCGCACAGGCCGGAGTGCGTGATGCGGACCAGAGCCTGGCCTTCTTTAAGAGAAGGGCGGTCCACTTCGGCGAGAGTTAACTTGCTGGGTCCCTGGAGGACCATGGCCTTCATCACAGCGCTCATGTCTTCAGCTTAAGAGGGAAGCGGCTTACCTTTGGTCTCAATGCCCAGCGGCAGGAGCAGGATGCCGATCAGAAACGCGATGGAGGTGAGCGCCACTGGAATGCCGAGGGTCTGGTAATGGCGGACGCCGGCGCCGACCATGAAACTGATTCCGGCTGCCGCGAAGCGGCCAATATTGGTGGTGAAGGCAAACGCGCTGACGCGGCATTCGGTGCCGTACTGCTCGGGAATCCACAAAGAGTACACCGCGAAATTCGCGCCGCCGATTCCTAAAAAGAACAAGCAGCCCATGAACCAGGCCAGCGCGTTGGTTTCGAAGTAGAACACTTTGCCGAAGCCGAAGGCGATGAAGATGAACATCATCGCGAAGAAAAAGCCAAGCGTGATTTTACGTCCGTAGCGCTCGGCAAGAATGGGCGTCATGATCGCGCCGAGAATGGTGCCGACCGAGAGCAAGGCGGTGCCATAGGACGACAATTGCGCGGATTCAAATGCGGTATGCCCGGCTCTGGTGGCGAGTTCCGTAATCGCCGCGGGAACGTATGAGGATCCGGCCCATAAGCCGGCGATGGATGCCAGCATATAGATCGAATTCAAAACGGTGCGCCGGCGGTAAAGTTTTGAGAACGGAGCCTTGAAGGCGTGGAGCGCGGTCCAGGTGGCGCCCAGTTGTTTCTGTTTCTCGCGCCAGCGGGCTGGCTCCTGCACGCGATTGTAGAAGAATGCGATCAACAATGCGGGTGCGCCGCCAACGATGAACATAGCGCGCCAGCCATAGTGCGCGCCGATGGTGTAGTTGGCAATGGCGGCCAGGAAGAATCCAAAGTAATAGCCGGTGTGCATTAATCCGGCGGCCATCTTGCGGCGGTCTTCGGGCAGTTCTTCAGAAACGAAAGTGGCTCCCACGGACCACTCCCCGCCGATACCTAGACCGGCCAACAGTCGAAATATTCCTAGAGCCCACACGTTAGTGGAGAACGCAGCCGTTAAAGTGAACAGCGAAAAGCACAGCACCGTGAGCATGAGCGTGCGCATGCGGCCAAAGCGGTCGGCGATGGGTCCCCAGATCAGCGCGAGTCCCCAGCCAATTAGAAAGAGGGCAAACAGAATCGCACCGTAATAGCCGACATTGGCGTTCGTGGGGGAGATGCCGGACTTAGGCAGCAACTCGCGCAGCGCGGGCACAAGCACCAGAGCATAGATGAACGAATCCATTCCATCGAGTGCCCAGCCGCCCCAGGACGCTAGAAATCCGCGAATCTGATTGGACGTCAGGGGTGTCTTCGTTTTAACAGATGCGGAAAACGGCTGCGTGGTGGACATGCTTCCTTCGAATTTCAGCGTCTCAGGAATGGTATCACGCTCGAGGACATGGCGCGATACGGACGCCGGAAAATAGTCCAGTAATGCGCCCTTGACATTGG
>JALYJH010000070.1 GCA_030775415.1 Acidobacteriota bacterium
GTATGCGTCCGGTCCGCACCGTCATTGATACTTGTTCGCGGATGGGGATTCAAGCCCTCACTCTCTACGCGTTTTCGATCGAGAACTGGAAGCGCCCGCGTACGGAAGTCGAAATGTTGTGGCGCTTGCTGCGCGCATATTTGCGGCTCGAATTACCCGAAATGATGCGCCAGCAGATCCGCATGAATGCCATTGGCCGTTTGGATGCCCTGCCCCCGCAGGTGCAATCCGAATTGCTGGATGTGCTCGCTGAGACATCGGCGAACCGCGGCTTGCAAGTGAATCTGGCAATCAATTACGGCGGACGCGCCGAACTGGTCGATGCCGTGAAAACGCTGGTGGAAAAAGCCAACCGGGGCGAAATGACAGCCGAGTCGATAGACGAAGCAGCGATCTCCTCCCACCTCTATACCGCCGGGATTCCCGACCCGGACCTCCTCATCCGCACCTCCGGCGAAATGCGTGTCAGCAATTTCCTGTTGTGGCAAATTGCCTACGCTGAGTTGTACGTCACGGAAACCCTGTGGCCTGATTTCACGCGCGGCGATCTGCTGCGTGCCATTCTCGATTACCAGAAGCGTGACCGCCGTTTCGGCGGCCTGGGCGGTCCGGTTCCCGTAGGCCTGGAACCCCGCTATCGTGAAACTCTGGGCGCTCCCGTGCGATGACGCGCATCGTTACCGCGCTGATCCTGATCCCGTTCGTCGCGTGGGTGACGCTAGCCTCGCCGCAATGGGTCTTTTTGGCGGTGCTCGCGATCACCGCACTGCTTGCCTACTCGGAATTCGATCATATCGCGGGCGCCCAAGGCATCACGCGCGCCGGCTTACCGGGAATGGCCGCGGGATTGGCGCTGCTCCTCGCCCCCAACCCAGCCGTAACCGTCGTGTTAATTGCCATGCTTGGAATGGTGTTAGCCCTGCGCGTCGAAAATCTCGCAGCAGCCCTGCCTGCGGCCGCGGCATTCACGCTGGGCATCATCTATATATTCGGAGCCTGGCGCTGCGCGGCCGGCCTGCGCGCCATAAGCCCGCACTGGCTCCTGTTCGCGATGCTGCTGAGCTGGGCCGGAGATATAGCCGCCCTCTACATCGGGAGCTCCTTCGGGAAACATAAAATGGCGCCGCTCGTTAGCCCGGCAAAATCCTGGGAGGGCGCGGCTGGATCCGTCGTTGGAGGGATGCTGGCTGGCGGAATCTACGCCCACTACCTGATCCCCCAAGCTCCTCTCGCCGAGGCCCTTGTATTAGCCGCCGCCGGTAACATCGCGGGCCAATTGGGTGACCTGTGTGAGTCGGCCTTGAAGCGCGGTGCCGGAGTGAAGGATAGCGGAACACTCCTCCCGGGCCACGGCGGCTGGCTCGACCGCATCGATTCAAGCCTGTTCAGCGTGCCAGCCGTGTACGCCCTTCTCAAACTCTTCGAAACCGCTCAGGCCGCAATGTGAGGTTGAAATCCAGCCTTCTCAATTGCCTCCAGTGCAGCCGCCCGTTGCTTCGCATCCCCGTCCACAACTGCTGAACCGAGATTGACTTCGCGCACCTGCAGTCCAGGGATATCCAGCGCCCTGCGGACCCGCCGGATACAGTCAGAGGACTTCATCCCCTCAATCGCAATCTTCATAATTCATGTTAAAAAATCAGCGGTGGGGTTCGTGACGGCTGCCACGAAGGGGCTCTTCCCCCGATCCAAGCTAACTTCAAGAGTGCCTGCTATGCTTTCGTCGTAATTTCGCTATAATGTGGATGACCGTATTTAGACTTAGGTGATCCGTCAGGAGGTCCCAGTGAAGCGCACTGGCTCGGATGATGCTCTGCGTTGTTCCTTCTGCCACAAAAGCCAAGATGTAGTCGGGAAGTTGATCTCCTCTCCCTCCGACTATCCCAAGGCGTACATTTGTGACGAATGCATTGCCGTATGTAACTCTATTCTTGAAGACGATCGTCATGATCAGCATTACGCGTCTCCGAATAAACTACCCAAGCCCTTGGAATTAAAGGAGTATTTGGACCAGTACGTAATCGGTCAGGACGCCACGAAAAAGAAGCTCGCGGTAGCGGTGTATAACCACTACAAGCGAATTCAGATGAATAAGCAGCGCTCAGGCGAAGTTGAGCTTTCGAAGTCCAATATTTTGCTGATCGGACCCACCGGTACCGGAAAGACGCTGCTGGCCCAGACCCTGGCTCGCATCCTGGACGTGCCTTTCGCGATCGTCGACGCCACCACACTCACGGAAGCTGGCTACGTCGGCGAAGACGTTGAAAATATAATCCTGCGACTGCTGCAAAACGCCGATTGGGACGTGCAGCGCGCCCAACAAGGCATCATCTATATAGACGAAATCGACAAGATCGGCCGCAAGGACGAGAACCCATCGATCACTCGCGACGTTTCCGGAGAAGGCGTCCAACAAGCCCTGCTAAAGATCCTTGAAGGCACGGTAGCAAACGTTCCCCCGCAGGGCGGCCGCAAGCACCCCCATCAGGAATTCACGCCGGTTGACACGACCAACATCCTGTTTATCTGCGGTGGCGCGTTCATCGGACTTGAAAAAACCATCCAGCGGCGCGTCGGCACCCGCACCATCGGATTCTCGAAGCAAGAAGAGCCCGGCCGCGAGAATCAGCGCCCCCGCCCCGGCAGTTCCGGCCGCCGCGACCTGACTATGCTCGAACAAGTCCAGCCCATGGATTTAATCAAGAGCGGCTTCATTCCCGAATTCATTGGACGTCTGCCGGTAGTGGCCGTGCTCGAAGACCTGACCAAAGAAGCGCTGGTCCAGATTCTCACCAAGCCCAAAAACGCCATCATCCGCCAGTATCAGAAGCTCTTCGAATTCGAAAATGTTAAGCTGAAATTTAGCGACGACGCGCTGGACGCCATTGCCCAGCTCGCCATGGAGCGCAAAGTGGGGGCCCGCGGCCTGCGCATGATCCTCGAAGACTTAATGCTGGACCTCATGTATTACTTGCCCACTTATAAGAAGGTCCGTGAGTTCGCTGTCACCAAAGAAATGGTGTTGACGCAGAAGATTAACGTGACACTGCTCGAAAAAGCCGGATAAGCCGATATCTCGTTCAAGAGGTATTGGCTTTACCCCGATCCTGACCGCCCCTTCATACCATGATCACCTCCAAAGAAAAGTCCGACACCCGCCGGTTGCCGATGATGCCCATCCGGGACGTCGTGATCTTCCCGCACATGATGACGCCATTCGTGGTTGGCCGCGAATCGAGCGTACGCGCGCTCGATGAAGCCCTGGCCGGCGATAAGAAGATTTTTCTGGCGACACAACATGACGCAAGCGTCGATGAGCCCCGCCCGGATGAAATTTTCTCTGTCGGCACAATCGCGAATATCGTGCAGCACTTGAAACAGTCCGACGGGAACATCAAAGTGCTGGTAGAGGGCGTCGAGCGCGGCAAAGTTCTCTCTGTCTCTGAAGACGACGGTTACTTCAAAGCCACTGTCAAAACGTTTCAATTCAAAGTCGAACAGGGCTCGCAGCTAGATTCGTTGACCTCGCGGGTAACCAACCTGTTCGAGCAATACGCCAAAATCAGCCAGAACGTGAACTACGACACTATCGTAGCGGCCATCCGCGGTGACGATCCCGGCAAACTGGCTGACACCGTTGGGGCGAACCTGCAGCTCGCCATTGAAGAAAAGCAGGAGTTGCTGGAAATTTTCGATCCCATCGACCGCCTGACCCGCGTGGCCGAGATGCTGGATATCGAAATTGAGAAATTGAGCGTGGACCGCACCATCCAGGGCCGCGTCAAGCGCCAGATGGAAAAGGCGCAAAAAGAGTATTACCTCAACGAAAAGATCAAGGCCATCCAGAAAGAACTGGGCCGCGGTGAAAAGAGCGAGTTCGACGAGCTCAAGAAAAAAATCGAAACCGCCGGCATGACCAAGGACGCGCACGAGAAGGCCATGGCGGAACTGAAGCGCTTGGAGCAGATGCCTCCCATGTCCGCCGAATCGACCGTCTCGCGCAACTACCTCGACTGGCTGCTGGCCGTGCCATGGAAGAAGAAATCCAAGGAAATCCGCGATCTTGCCTTCGCTCAACAGGTGCTCGAAAGCGATCACTACGGCCTTGAAAAGATCAAGGAGCGCATCCTCGAATTCCTGGCCGTGCGCCGCTTGGTGAAGGATCCCAAAGGTTCCATCCTGTGCTTCGTCGGAGCCCCTGGCGTCGGCAAAACTTCACTGGGAATGTCGATAGCGAAAGCCACCGGACGCAAGTTTGTGCGCCTGTCCCTGGGCGGGGTGCGCGATGAAGCCGAAGTCCGCGGCCACCGCCGGACTTACATCGGAGCCCTACCCGGCCAGATCATTCAGATGATGAAAAAAGCCGGTGTGCGCAACCCGGTGTTCATGCTGGATGAAATCGACAAGATGTCGACGGACTTCCGCGGCGATCCATCGGCCGCCCTGCTTGAAGTACTCGACCCGGAACAGAACTACATGTTCCAGGATCATTATCTCGATGTTGAATACGATTTGAGCCAGGTCTTTTTCATCGCCACGGCCAACGTGCTGCATACCATTCCTCCGGCCCTGCAGGATCGCATGGAAGTAATTCGCCTCTCGGGCTACACCGAACTCGAGAAGATGGAAATCGCCAAACGCTTCCTGGTTCCCAAGCAGATGAAGGATACCGGCCTGAGCGATCAGCAGATTCAATTTGAAGATGCAGGCGTGCAGGAATTAATTCAGTACTACACACGCGAAGCGGGCGTCCGCAATCTGGAACGCGAAGTCGGCAACGTATGCCGCAAGATCGCGCGCACCGTCGTTAACGCACAAGCCGACAAGGCCACCAAAAAGAAGGAAACGCCGTTCGTCAAGGTGACAGTAACCCCGGAGAAGGTCAACCAACTCCTAGGGCCGCAGAAGTTTCGCGAAACGCAGTCCGATAAGAAAAATGAGGTCGGCGCTACCGTGGGCCTCGCGTGGACCGAAGTGGGTGGCTCGATTCTGACCACCGAAGCCGCGATTATGGAAGGCCGCGGCAAGCTGACACTCACCGGAAAATTGGGCGACGTCATGCAGGAATCTGCCCAGGCGGCGATGAGCTATGTGCGCAGCCGTGCGGGAGCACTGGGGTTGCCGCGTGATTTTTACCGCCATCTCGACATTCACTTGCACGTTCCAGAGGGTGCGATTCCCAAAGACGGGCCTTCGGCGGGCATTACCATTGCGACCAGTATCATGAGTGCGCTTACCAGTATTCCGGTCCGCGCCGATGTCGCCATGACCGGCGAGATCACCGTGCGCGGACGCGTGCTGCCCATCGGCGGCTTAAAAGAGAAGCTGCTGGCGGCCCATCGCCAGGGTATTCGCGAAGCAATTCTTCCGCAAGATAATGAGCGGGATCTGCCGGACATTCCGGAGAATATCCGCAACGATATGAAGCTGCATTTCGTCACCTCCATGGATCAGGTGCTGCGGCTGGCGCTTGAAAGCGAACTGGATATGGCGCCCATTTCCGCCATGCAGACGGCCGCGGAGATCGTGGCCCAGTCGCGCGACGAAAAGTTAACGCACTAGGGGCTGGGCTTACCGCCCAGGGTTTTAAGGACACTACCCCTTCCGATGTCAGCAAGGTTTATAATAAGTGCAGCCAAGCCGGATCAGTTTCCGCTGGAAGCTCAAGCGGAAGTGGCGTTCCTGGGACGTAGTAACGTCGGCAAATCCAGTCTTATTAATGCGCTGGTGGGAGCCGACGGGCTCGCCTACACAAGTTCCCGGCCGGGCTGTACGCAGTCGGTCAATTTTTTCGAGCTCGATGAAGGTTTCCGCTTTGTCGACCTTCCGGGGTATGGTTTCGCAAAAGTTCCCAAACATATCACGAGGGAATGGAAAGAACTCATCGAGAGCTACCTGCTGGGGCGCGGCGTGTTGCGGCTGGCGATCCTTGTTTTGGACGCGCGGCGGGGTTGGATGGAGCGCGATTGCGAGTTAAAAGATTGGCTCGAAGCGCATGGGCGGCCGTACTTAGTGGTCGCCACGAAAGCAGATAAGTTGAAAACACAGCAAGAACGGCACTTGAGCCATCAGGCTCTCCGCAACGGACACGCGGGCGAAGTGCTCGAATGCTCGGCCACCACCGGCCGGGGAGTGAGGGAAATTTGGCAAGCGATCTCGAAAATCAAGACCAGTCACTAGATACGGGCAATCAGGCGCAGCCGCCGGCAAAGGCGGAAGGCGCCAGGGAGACGAGAGCGAAGGCTCCGCGGGGCGAAAAGCCGGCCGCGCCGCCGCCCGCTCAAGTGGAGACGAAGCCTCCTGCAGAGGCAGATTCCGTAAATTACCAAACGAACCCAAGCGAGACGGCGGAAGCGCCAACCTCTAGCGACCAAACGAGCCCAACAACCGAGACCGCCGCTAAGCCCGAAATGACGGGGCGCTTGTTCGATCCGCGCCGCCGCGCCACTGCCGCAGGCCAGCCGAATCGCGGCAATGCTCTCGATCTAGTGGAATTAAAGGACATGAGCATTCAAAAGCTCAACCAGATCGCCAAAGATCTGGGTGTCCAGGGCTTCGCCGGATTGCGCAAGCAAGAGCTGATCTTCAAGATCTTGCAAGTGCAGGCCGAAAAGAGCGGCCTGATCTTCTCCGAAGGCGTGCTCGAGTGCCTGCCCGACGGCTTCGGCTTCCTGCGTGCCCCTGAATACAACTACTTACCGGGTCCGGACGACGTTTACGTCTCGCCCTCGCAAATCCGCCGCTTCGATCTGCGCACTGGCGACACCGTCAGCGGCCAGATCCGTCCGCCCAAGGAAGGCGAGCGCTACTTTGCCCTAATCAAAGTCGACGCCATCAATTTCGAGCCGCCCGAGGAAGCTCGCAACAAGATTTTCTTCGACAACCTGACGCCGCTCTATCCGCAAGCGCGCCTGAAGATGGAAACCGTGAAGGACAACTTCTCAGGACGCGTCATGGACTTGCTGACGCCCATCGGCAAAGGCCAGCGCGGATTGATCGTAGCCGCGCCGCGCACTGGCAAGACAATGCTCTTGCAGTCGATCGCGAACTCGATCACGGCGAATCACCCGGAGGTCTCGCTGATTGTTCTCTTAATCGACGAGCGTCCTGAAGAAGTCACCGACATGCAGCGTTCGGTCAAAGGTGAAGTCATCAGCTCGACCTTCGATGAACCCGCCGCCCGCCACGTACAAGTGGCCGAGATGGTGATTGAAAAAGCCAAACGTCTCGTCGAGCATAAGAAAGACGTCGTCATCCTGCTCGATTCCATCACGCGTCTGGCGCGTGCGTACAACACGGTGGTCCCTCCCTCCGGCAAAGTGCTCTCGGGCGGTGTCGATTCAAACGCGTTGCAGCGCCCGAAGCGCTTCTTCGGCGCCGCGCGCAACATTGAAGAAGGCGGATCTCTCACCATTGTCGCCTCTGCACTGGTCGACACCGGCAGCCGCATGGACGACGTTATTTTCGAAGAATTCAAGGGCACTGGGAACATGGAAATCCATCTGGACCGTAAACTAATGGACAAGCGCGTGTTCCCGGCCATCGATATCTCGAAATCCGGCACCCGCAAAGAAGAGCTCTTGCTGCCTAAGGAAGAACTCAACCGCGTGTTCATTCTGCGCCGGGTTCTGAATCCGCTTTCGCCCACCGAAAGCATGGAACTGCTCATCGACAAACTCTCGAAGACCCGCAGCAACAGCGAATTCCTGGCTGCGATGAGCGGCTAGCGGGCAGCGACTTCCCCTCGAATGGGCCGCATCCGCGTTCTCTCCGACAACGTTGCTAATAAAATCGCCGCCGGAGAAGTGGTCGAGCGGCCGGCTAGCGTAGTCAAAGAGCTGCTCGAGAACTCGCTCGACGCGGGGGCCACCGAATTCCGCCTGGATGTCGAAGCCGGAGGACGACGTCTGATTCGCCTGCTGGACAACGGCATGGGCATGATGCGCGACGACGCGCTGCTGGCATTTGAGCGCCATGCCACCAGCAAACTTTCCGACGTGAAAGACCTGCTCTCGATCGCGACCCTGGGCTTCCGCGGTGAGGCCTTACCATCCATTGCATCCGTGTCGCGGCTCTTACTTGAAACGCGCGCGCGCGAGGAAGCCGTCGGTACTACAGTCGAGCTTGCAGGCGGCAAAATCCTCCGCTGTGAAGACGCCGCGCTGGCCGGTGGCACCATCATCACGGTGCGCGACTTGTTCTATAACGTCCCGGCTCGCAAGAAGTTTCTGCGCACCGAACAAACGGAAATCGCGCACGTGGCGTCGCTGATTACGCACTACAGCCTGGCGCATCCCGACAAGAGTTTTCTGCTGCGTCATAACAATTCCGATTTATTAGATGTAACCCCGGTCGGCACTCTGCGCGAGCGCGTTTATCAAGTCTTCGGCAGCCAGATGCTCGAAGATCTCATCGATTTGGGAGATCAGTCGCGCGCCTTCCCGCTGCCGGCCGAGGACGAACAGGGAGGCGCGCGCCGCTTCCGCCTGCGGGGCTTTGTCAGCGGGCCGCAGGTGCAGCGGCTCAACCGGAATTCGATCTATTTATTCGTGAATGGACGTCTGATTCGCGACCGCCTGCTGCTGCACGCGCTCTCCTCCGCGTATCACAACCTGATGCCGCCGGCGTGCTATCCCTTCGCGCTGCTCTTTCTCGATTGTGACCTCGAGGAAGTGGACGTCAACGTTCATCCCTCGAAGACCGAAGTACGCTTCCGCCACGGATCCTTAGCCCACGACTTCCTGCGCGATACCATTCGTGATGCTCTCATGGCACAGCGCCCGGCATCGCGCATTCCGTCGCCCGCGCAGCCGGCCGCCGTACTGCCCTATTCAGAATTCACCCAGCGCGTGGAAAACATGACTTTTCCGGATGTAGCCGCGGCGGAAAATCCATCGGCTCTTCCCGAATTCGCGCTGCATCGCCCGCCGTCGCCCGCACCGCGCTTTGAATTCGCGGATGCGCCTGCGGAAGGGCCGCGCGGGGCCATTCCCGATACT
>JALYJH010000071.1 GCA_030775415.1 Acidobacteriota bacterium
CCCCCCCACATGCTCGAAATGATGGTGCGTGTTGACCACATACTTGATCGGTTTATTCGGCGCCAGCCGGTTCACTTCTTCGATCACCGCCAGTGACCGCGCCTCGTTCTGCGGAGCCTCCACCACGGCAACGAAGTCCTTGAACTCCATAAGCACGCTGTTGCTCGTGCCTCCGCCAAGCAGCCAAACACCCTCCCCCAGTTTTTGACTGTCTACTTTGATAGGCGCCACCGTCGCGGCGCGCACCGCGTCCGGCACCGCCATTGTGGTTACCGGCGCGTTCGCCTTCACATCCGTGACGTTGTACTCGTAATAGTTATGCGCCGTGTTCAATCGCGGATCTCCCTGATGCACGTGCAGCAGCGTAGGGAATTGCACCCCGCCAAAATTCTTGTATTTCGTGAACCGCATCTCGTAATCCATATCGCCGTAAACCGGATTGGGAAACCATGTGTCCGTCAGTTCCACCAGGTTCTGATCGTTAATAGTCCCGTTCACCCGGTACTTGCCCATCGTAAAAGACACGATTGTGACTTTCCGCCCATATTGCGAGAGACCCGCATCCGACTGGCCTACAATCGGCAACGTAATCGCCGTGGCATCCTTCGCCGCTAGCGCCGCCTTCAGGAACCCGTGCGGCGTGATTGCCAGTTCCAGTTGCCGCAGGTCGGAGTACGTCACGCCATCCAGATACAATCTCGTTAAGGGGAAAATCTTCCCGTCCGCGATGTCCCATGCGTAATCCCCGCTGACAATAGAGGTGACATGCTCCGCCGGCATCGGCGGCCTGCCCAGTAGCGGATACTTGCCCTGCCGGCGCGTATAATCCTCGCGTGACCACTTCGCGTCAAAGTCAATCACCCGCGTGTAATCGTCCACTTGGTAACGCGGCCAGTCTTCCGCCAGCCCATACGTCTGCCCGATTCGCGACGACCACCCACTCGCCGAATATTGCAATGTCTTGAGATTCGTGCCCCCCATGGCTTTGAGGGAAGCTTCCAGAACAGACCGCACGTCCTTTACGTTTTGCGCCGCCGCGTACCCTGCAGCCAAGCCCCAAAAAGCCGTAATAATCGCCACTCTACGCGTCATCTGATTCTCCTCTTTACCACGCCGTCGGCCGGTAATCTTTCAAGAACTGCCCCCACAAGTGCTGCCCGGTGTTGAATCCGGTGATGATGGGATCGAGAATCCGCGCCGCCCCATCTATAATATCCAGCGGCGGATGAAAGCGCTGCTCCGCCGTCTTCCGCGCCGCAATTTCGACAGGGTCTTCATCCGTAACCCAGCCGGTATCGACACTGTTCATGTGAATGCCATCGCCATGATAATCGGTCGCCGACGTGCGTGTCATCATGTTCAGCGCCGCCTTCGCCATGTTGGTGTGCGGGTGCCGCGTAGTTTTCCAGTTGCGGTAAAACTGCCCCTCTACCGCCGACACGTTCACAATATGTTTATCCCGCTCCGGCGTGCGCGTCAGCAAACACTTCAGCCGCGCATTGATAATGAACGGAGCCACCGCGTTGATCAACTGCACCTCCAGCATTTCAACCGTCGACACCTCCGCCAAGAGCAGCCGCCAGGAATTCCGTCCGCGTAAATCCACCTGCTGCAAATCTTGATCCAGCCGCCCCTCCGGAAACAAATGTTTCTGCCCCAGCAGATCCTCCGCGTGCACGGCCACTTGCGAAAGCTCAGCCGAACTCGTCACGCCCGCTGGAACCGCCACGGCCGCGCGTACTCCGAGCAGTTTCCGCGCTTCCCCCGGCATCCGGTCCAGCGCCGCTCGCTCCGCCTCCATCATATGTGCGTAAAAATCCGGAGGCCGCCGCACCGTCTGGCAAGCATTGTTGATGATGAAATCGAGCCGCGGCAGGGTAGCCAGCAAGCGCTCGCACAACGCCTCCACGCTGGGCGTGTGCCGCATGTCCAGTCCGTAAATTTCCAGGCGGTCGCGCCACTCCCCAAAATCGTTTTCCCCCGCGTAACGCCGTGCCGAATCGTTCGGGAAGCGAGTCGTTACGATCACCCGTGCACCCGCTCGCAGCAGCTTCAGGCCAGCCTGATAGCCGATCTTCACCCTGCCGCCCGTCAGAAGCGCCACCCGCCCCCGCAGATCCGCCAGCTCCGTCCGCTTCAGGAAATTAAAATCGGCGCACTCCGGACACATCTGATCGTAAAAATGATGAATCGCCGAGTAATGCTCTTTGCAAACGTAACAGTGCTGCGAATCCTCAGCCTCCGTCTTGCGTTCGCCACAGTCCGTCGGAGGGAAAACGTTAGGAGTAGTGAACACCGGCTTCCGCCGCAGCGTCCGGATTCCCGTCTCATCGAGCACGGTCCCTACTCGCACCGTGCGCGCCGCGGCCCGCTCGCGCTCCGCCGCTTTCAATCGCCTCCGCCGCGCAACCGGGTCGGGATGATAGAACGCCGCTACCGCCCGCTGCAGCCGCTCCCGTTCGGCCGCCGGCAGTTCTTGCAAGGGCCCGCGGTCCTCCGCCATCCCTTCCAGCAACTCTGCCGTGGATCGCACCCGCGCCAGTAACGTGTCTGAATCCCGCACAACCTCAGGATAGAATGACAGCGCATGGCGCGCACCTTCGTGCGCCCACTAGCTAGCCTTCTGAGCCGAACTCCTGACGTAAAATGGCGACCACATCATCTTCATCCGCGCTCGAATCGTTCAGCAGTTCTTCCAGCCGCGAATCAAACGCATCGTGCTCCGCTGTAGGAACCCGCGCCTTTAGTTTCCCGACCTCCGCAAGCTGTTTCTCATCCATCGCTAGATCCTACCACCTGCAAGCGAAACTCCCTCGCCGCCTGCCGGCCTCGGCGGGGCTCATTAGCCCCGCCCTCACGCCTGTTGCTACCTGCGCTTTAGTGCGCCGCGCTGGTATCGCCCGTCGTCGCCGCATTGAAAATCAGCTTCGTCGTAGTTCCGCCCAAGCGGATCTCGCTGATCTTCGAATTGCTTGACTGCACTTCCGTCGAGGAAGCCTTGCGGTCGTTCTTCTCCACGCTCACCGGCGCTTCGACCTTTGTCTTGCCCGATGTAAATACCGCGTTGCTCCCCGAAACCACCAGCTTGTAAACGCCCGGCTTTAGTTCCGTTGCTCCCGCCCAAGTGGGGTGCGTGATGGTGACTTGATAGCTCGAGGCAGCGCTCGCTACACCCAACGACACAACACCCAGGCTGAGAATCAATCGCTTTAAATTCATTTCTTGAACTCCGTATAATTTGGTTTGGATTGCGGAGAGGCGGCCTCACGGACGCTCCCTGCAATTTAATGTTCGCATGCTGGCATGCCCAAGTCACTGCCTTTTAGGACCTGAAATTTCGCCATTTGGTCTGGAAATGATTGCAATATATAAGGTATAATGTGTCCCTGCTAGCAACGCGCTTGGCCCGGTACCTCGTGGCTGCCCGTGCGATTACTGCCAGCCGCCGCCCAGCGCCCGGTAGAGTTGCACGACGGACACTACTTCCTGCTCGCGCAATTGCGCCACGGACAGTTCCCCTTGGAAGCGGTTCCGCTCCGCGTCCAGCACCTGCAGATAGCTGTCGAGCCCGCCCTGATACCGCAGCGTCGATAGCCGCGAAGTCTCCCGCAACGCCTTCAAAAGCAGCTCCTCTTGCGCCCGCTGTTCGCTGGTTTTGCGGTAGCCCACCAGCGCATCGGAAACTTCCCGGAAAGCCGTCTCGATCGTCTTGCGGTACGTCGCCAGCGCCTCCCGCTGCTGCGCCTCCGTCAAACGAACATTGGACCGCACCCGCCCCGCATTGAATACCGGCAGATCGAAAGCGGGAGTCGCCGCGTTCCACAGGCGCCCCGGTCCCGTGAATAAATTCTCCAGCGCCCGGCTTTGCCCGCCCATAAATCCCGTCAACGTGATTTGCGGAAAATACTGTGCCTTAGCCACGCCAATCTGCGCATTCGCCGCGATCAACTCCTGCTCCGCCTGGCGGATGTCCGGACGGCGCTCCAGCAACGCCGAAGGCAGGCCTGCCGGTACTTCCGGAGGATCCGTCAGCTCCTCTAGCGGCTTTCCGCGCGGCACCTCGCCGGGATTCTGCCCCAGCAGCAAACTCAGCCCGTTCTCCGTTTGCGTGATCGCTCGCTCCAGCGCCGCGATCTCCGCCGTCGCTGTGTACAGCAATTGCTCCGCCTGATGCACGTCCAGGCCGGTCGCTGCCCCGCGATTCTTGCGCAACGTGGTCAGCCGCAGATTATCCTCGCCCACCTGGCGATTTTCCTGCGTAATGTTCAACTCCCAATCCAACTCCCGCAACTGGAAATATTGCGTAGTCACATCGGCGATCAGCGTGGTGACCACGCCGCGCCGCCCTTCTTCGCTCGCCAGATATTGCGCCCGCGCCGCCTCATTCAGCCGCCGAACCCGCCCCCACACGTCTAGTTCCCACCCCAGCGAAAATCCCGCCTGCGTGTAGCTGGAATCCAGGCTCGTGCCCGCCGGAACAAAACGGTTGGACCCAATACGCGATCCGCGGCTCAGCTCGAAACCGCCCGTAGCGTCGATATTCGGCAGCCGCGCCGCCTGTATCACGCCCCATTGCGCCCGCGCCTCCAGCACCCGCTCCGCCGCAATCTGCAAATCGAAATTTTGCCGGAGCGCGGTGTTCACCAGCTGCGTTAGCGTATCGTCGTGAAACAGATCGAACCACTTGGTATCCGCCAGCGACTTGCCTTCTGACGTCCCCTGGTCCCCGCGAAACTGCGGAGGCGCCGCTACCGCGGGCCGTGAATAGTTCGGACCCACCGCGCAACCCGCCAGCGCCAGCAACGGCGCCACCGCCAGCGCCCGCCGCAGAGCTTGTCTCAATGCCCGCCTCCCGCCGTGACCGGAGTCGGTTCCTCCACCCGCGGCCGGCCCGCCCCCCGTTGCGCAATCCGCTCCACCACTACAAACAACACCGGCACAAAGAAAATAGCCAGCAGCGTGGCCGCGATCATCCCGCCGAAAACTGTGGTCCCCAGCGCCCGCCGCGAAGCCCCGCCCGCTCCTACAGCCACTAGGAGCGGAGTAACGCCCAGGATGAACGCGAAGGACGTCATTAGAATCGGCCGCAGCCGCAAATGTGCCGCCTCTACCGCCGCGTCTTCAATCGTCATGCCCTCCGCCCGCCGCAGCCGCGCGTACTCGACAATCAAAATCGCATTCTTCGCCGCCAGCCCGATCAACGTAACGATGCCGATCTGCGTGTACACATCATAGTCGTAATTCCGCAAATACACCGCCAGCAGCGCGCCAAATAACCCCAGCGGCACCGCCAGCACCACCGCGAAAGGAATGGACCAGCTCTCGTACAGCGCCGCCAGGAACAGGAAAACCATCACGCCCGCGAAGCCAAACAAATACCCCTCTTTGCCCTCTGAAAGCTTCTGCTGAAAAACCGTCCCCGTCCACTCGTAATTAAACCCTCTCGGCAGACTCCGCTCCCCGATCTCATCCATCGCGTGAGCCGACTGCCCGGAGCTATACCCGATCGCATTTTGTCCCACGATCTTCGCCGTGCGGAAGCGGTTGTAGCGGTAAATCACCTCCGGCCCTGTCGTGCGTTGGACCTTCACCAGCGTGCTCAACGGCACCATATCCCCGTTCCCCGTGCGCACATAGAAGCGGCTGATGTCATCCGCGCTGTCACGATATTCCTGCTCGGCTTCGAGCGTCACCCGCCAGGTCCTGCTGAAGCGGTTGAAATCGTTTACGTATAATCCGCCCAAGAAGGTTTGCAGCGCGTTATATACATCGCTGATGGGAATCCCCAGCGTCTGCGCCTTCTCCGTATCCAGATCCACTTTGTATTGCGGGACGTTATTGCGGAACGTGCTGTTTACGTTGGCGAGCTCCGGACGCTGAGCCGCCGCGTCCAGCACCTGTTGTGCCGCATCCGCCAGTTGTTGCGTATCCCCGCCCGTGCGGTCCTCCAGCATGAATTCAAATCCGCCGGCGTTGCTCAGGCCCTGAATCGGCGGAAGCCCGAACGCAAACGCCATCCCGTCCTTCACGCCGCGAAATTTTTCCCGGGCCTGCGCCATGATCCCTGCCAGTTGTTCCGATTTCTTCTTCCGCTGCTCCCATGGCGCAAGCGTCGCAAAGATAGTCGCCACGTTTGAATTCACAGTCCCGGTAGTAATATCGGTCCCTCCCAGCACCGTCGCGTCCCTCACCCCCGGAATGGTACGGAAAATCGCATCCACCTGCTCCGTAACCCGCCTGGTTCGTTCCACGGAAGCGCCGTCCGGCAAGCGAATCGAACACAACACGATGCCCTGATCCTCGTCCGGCAAAAATCCCGATGGGAGGGACCGGAACAACGCGCCCGCGCACGCAAAGAATGCCCCCAGGGCAAGCAGCGTCAGCACAGGTTTACGCAGCAGATGCCCTACGCCCCCCAGATAACGGTGCGTGGTCCAGTCGAAGCTGCGATTGAACCAGGCGAAGATCCGCGATTGCAAGCTCGCTTCCTTCTTCGGCCGCAAAATCATCGCACATAGCGCCGGACTCAATGACAGCGCGCTGAACGCCGAAATCAGCACCGAAGCCGCTATCGTCAGCGCAAATTGCCGGTAGATCAACCCCGCGATCCCGCCCAAAAACGCCACCGGAATAAACACCGCGCCCAAAATGCAGGCGATCGCCACCACGGGCCCGGACACCTCCGCCATCGCGTGCATGGTAGCCTCGCGCGGCAGCATTCCGCGGTCAATATTGAGCTGCACTGCTTCCACCACGACAATGGCATCGTCCACCACAATCCCAATCGCCAGCACCAGCCCGAACATGCTGGTCATATTGATGGTGAATCCCAGGGCAGGGAATAGCGCCATCGCCCCCAAAATCGAAACCGGCACCGTCACCAGCGGAATCAGCGTCGCGCGCCAGTCCTGCAAGAACACAAACACCACCAGGATCACCAGCCCCACGGCTTCAAACAGCGTCAGAGCGACGTCGTTGATCGATGCCCGCACGAACTGCGTGGCATCGTAAGGAATTCTGTACTGAATCCCCGCCGGGAAGCTTTTCCTCGACTCCTCGAGAAACGCCTTCACGCGATTTTCCGTATCCACGGCATTCGCCCCCGGGCTCAAGTTCACGATCAGCACCGCCGCCGGCTCGCCGTCCAACGCGCTATATGTCGTGTAGTCTTCCGCGCCCAAATCCACGCGCCCAATATCGCGCAGCCGCAGCAAGGACCCATCCGGCAGCGCCCGCACAACGATATCCGCAAACTGCTGCGCATCTAGCAGCCGCCCCGAGGCATTCACCGGATATTGGAAATCTGTTCCTGTGTTCACTGGCGGCTGTCCGATCGATCCCGCGGGGTTCTGCCGGTTCTGCTCCTGAATCGCATTCGTGACGTCCGTGGCCGTCAGCTTCAGCTTGGCCATCTTGTCCGGATTCACCCACACGCGCATCCCGTAAGTCTGCTGCGACGCCAGTCGCGCATCGCCCACGCCCGTGATGCTGCCGATTTTATCCACCAGATTGATGGCCGCATAGTTGTTCAGAAACAGAGAGTCGTAGCGCCCGTCCGGCGACGTCAACGCAATCGCCGCGATCAGCGCCGTCGAAACTTTCTTCACCGTGACCCCGACCCGCTGCACTTCCGGAGGCAGTTGCGGCAGCGCCAGACTCACCTTGTTCTGCGTCTTCACAGTAGCCAGGTCCGGATCCGTGCCCAGCTCGTAAGTCACGTCAATCGTCAGCGTGCCGTTGTTCGAGCTGCGCGACAGAAAGTACAACATCCCGTCGAGCCCGATAAGCTGCTGCTCAATCGGCTGCGCCACTGTCTTTTCCAGATCTAGCGCATTCCCGCCGCGGTAGTTCGCCACGATCTGCACCACCGGCGGCACCACCTGCGGATACGCAGCCACTGGCAGATTCGGAATGCTGACGCCGCCCAGCAGCACAATCACAATCGCAATCACGATTGCAAACACCGGACGGTCGATGAAAAACCTTGCCATCTTCTACTTCTTCACTGCCGCTGGCCGGTAAACATCGGCATTCACCGTGATCCCCGGCCGCACCTTCTGCACGCCTTCGACGATCACCCGGTCGCCCGGCTTCAACCCCTGGAGCACAATCGCGCGCTCCCCAATGCGTTCGCCGATCACCACGTTATGCACCAAATCTTTATTGCCGGAATCCACCGCGTACACTGACTGCGAGCCCTGCAAATCCAGCAGCGCCCTCTGCGGTACTAGCAGCGCGTCCATCCGCTCATTCGTCTCCAGCCGCACCCGCCCAAATTGCCCCGGTAAAATATTGTGCTGCGGATTCGGGAAGGTGGCCTGCAATTCCAGCGTCCCCGTTCTCGGATCCACTTGATTCACTGTGTCCTGAATGTGTCCGGGATAAGGATGCACGCTGCCATCCGCCAGTACCAGCTCAATAGGCCGCCGCATCACGCGATCCTCATTCGCTGTCTTTTGCATCCCCAGATATTCCGCCTCGCTTACCTTGAACCGCACCCAGATCGGATCCAGCGGCACAATCGTTGTCAACGGCGTTGCCGAGGTCTTCGTCACCAGACCGCCCACCGGAATCAAGCTATCGCCGATCCGCCCGCTGATCGGAGCCCGGATCGTCGCATATTCCAGATTCAGCTGCGCCGCCGCCAGCTGCGCTTTCGTTGAATTGACTTGCGCCGACGTCGTGTCGATCTGCGCCTGCGTCGAAAGCCGCATCTGCTCGACGTTGGCCTTGCGCGAATTGACATTGGCTTCGTTCGCCCGCAAAGCCGCGACGGCATTGTCCAAATCCTGCTGCGACGCCGCTTCTTCCTTAACCAGCGGCTGTAGCCTGTCCACATCTTGTTTGGCCTTGAGTAGATTAGCCTCAGCCTGCTTCAGGTCGGCCTCCGCCTGTAGCAGTAATACCTGATGCTGGGCAAACTGATGGCTGGCCTGGTTCTGCTCCAGATCGCCCTGTGCTTTCGCCACGTCCGCTTGATACGGACGCCGGTCC
>JALYJH010000072.1 GCA_030775415.1 Acidobacteriota bacterium
CGCGTCACCAGCGCATACAAGCGTCCAATTGAATCGTGTTCCGGTATCTCGGCCAGCCGCGTCAACTTGCCGCGATTGCCAACGCTCACCGTGGCGCAAACCCGGTCGCCCGATCCATCGCAAGTGACAACCAGCACTGCTTCATCTGGCCACGGACACGTATAATAAGCCGCCGAGGCATGCGCCAGATGATGCTCCACCACTTCTAAACGCTCCCTGCCGATCCCTGACTCCGTCAGACGTTCCTCGCGCAGCACCGCCTTGCGCCGCTGATAAGCACGATCGATAAAGGTGTCCTTGAACGGCTGCTTCAGCCGGCTAACCACATTCGAGGAGCGCCCGTAATCCTCAAGAATCGTCTCGCGTCCCCACTGCCCATAGTTGATGTAGCGCCCGTTCAGCGCCACCCGCGCGTCCGTCCCCGCATCCCGCAGAGCCGTCGCCAAAGCATTTTTCGGAACATCCCCCTGATTTTTCACGCGCGTAATCCGCTCTTCCTGCAGCGCGAATTCAACGCGCCCGTCGCGCACCACCGCCACCGCGGCGTTATGCCCGTCGTGAATCCCAATTACCGTACTCACGCCCGTTCCGCCTCCGCGCGAGGCCGATAATAGGACCGGTAGTAGCCGTAATAGTAATAGCTGTCGCTCAACTCCTTATGCACCTCGTTGAGCACCAATCCCACCACCTTCGCGCGCAGCCGCGTCAATGTCGCGAGCACGCTGGCCACCGCCTTACGGCTCGTCCGCCCCGCCCTCGCCACCACCAACACTCCGTCCACCGCTGTCGCCATCTGCAAGGGCTCCGCAAAACCCAATAGCGGCGGTGCGTCCAAAATCACCAAATCGTATTCCGCGGCGGCTTCCTCCAGCAGCTCCGCCAGCCCACGCCCTACTAGATCCGAAGCCCGCCGTGAAGGGGGCCCCGCCGGCAAAATATAGAGCTGCGGTAACGCTGCCGTCTGCACCAGCGCCTCGCGCCACGAAATCTCGCCCAGCAGCACGTTCGACAACCCCACCACGCTCGGCAGATTAAAATTTCGATGCACGCTAGGACGCCGCAAGTCGCCATCGATCAACAGCGTTCGCTTCCCTTGCTCGGCATGCGCCGCAGCCAGATTCGCCGCCGTCGTCGTCTTGCCGTCTCCCGGAGCCGCGCTGGTCACCAGCAGGGAACGGTAACGCCGGTCGAAGTTTCCCAACAGAATCGAGTTGCGCAGCGTACGCACCGATTCTCCAAACCCCGACAGGTCCTGTTCCGTCCGCTCTCCGCCATCCTTCAAAGCCGCCAGCGACCCCGCCCGCCGGTCCTTCATTAACGGCAGACTACCGATCACCTCGGTCCGCAAAGTACGAGCCACCTGTTCCGGATCGCGAACCGTTTTGTCCAGCAAGTCGCTCAGCACCGCCGCCCCCACCGCCGCCAGCGTTGACAACAGAAAAGCCAGCATTACATTCAGCACTTGATTCGGAAACACCGGCTTCAGCGCCGCCCGCGCCGAATCGGCGATTCTTATGGACCCGTTCTGGAATCCCGCGTTGATCCCCGCCTCGCGAATTTTGCGCACCAGTTGCTCGTAGAGGTTCTTATCGGCGTCCGCCTCCCGCTTCACCGCCTGGTATTCGAAGGACCGCGCATTCATCCGGTCGAACTCGGCCTTAGCCGCCTTCACCGCGTCGCCCACCATAGCCTCGCGCCGCTGCGCCTCGTGATACCCGATCTCCACGCGATTGCCGATCTGCAGCCGCGTCGCCTCAATCGCCGCGTCCACCTGATTCAACTGCGCCTGCGCCTTGCGATACTCCGGATGGTTGGAACCGTAATGAGACCGGATTTCGGCAAACAGCTCCGTCGCCTCATCGCGATGTTCCGCCAGCTTGCGCAGCGCCTCCCCCTGCGGAGCCGCCAACGCCGCTTCAAAAGATCCTCCGCTCACGGACTGATACGCCGCCTGCTGCCGCAGCCGTTCCGTCTGTGCATTCGTGAACTCGGTATTCAACTGCAGCAGCCGAGCCGAAAGAATATTGGTCTTTTCCTCCGGATTGATCACGTTCAGTTCGCGCTCAAATCCGCTCAGCGCATGGCTCGACCGCTCCATCTTGGCTTTCAGCTCCTCGATCTGCCGCTCCATGAAACTAGCCACGCCCGCCGAGCTGCGCAGCCGGATCTCGTAGCTATGCTCCAGGTACGATTGCGTAATAGCATTCGCCGCATCCGCCGCCAATTGCGGATCGGCCGAGCGGTACCCGATCTGCATCAAATAGGTATTCGGCGGCCGCGTCACCTTCAATTGCTTAAGCGTCACCGGCGCCTCCTCCCCGCGCGCCGATAGCACCGCCGACTGTCCTTCCAGTTTCCGCAGCTCAAAGCGCTGGTCCACCGGCCGCAGCACCGAGTCTGATTCCACCAGCTTGATCTGCGTCGCCATGAACTGATCGGAATCGTTCAGCGCGCTCCGCGTCGCGTCCTCCCCCACCACTCCCGCGGGCGATTGCCGGTCGATATCCACCGTCGCCGTCGATTCGTAAATCGGCGTCAACCTCGCCGACACTACCAGCGTCGCCAGCATCACGGCCGCGACAAATCCGCCGATCCGCCAGCGATGCCGCTTCAGAATCCAAAAGTATTGTGAAAGCGGTATCTTCGCTGCCTCGGCCTCCTCTTCACTGGCCTGATACGGCGGAGCCAGATAGAACGGCGTCGCCGCCCTCCCCATCTCGACCACCGCCGGCAATATTTCCGCTTCGCCGCGCTGCATCATGATTAATGCAGCCCCAAAATCAAAGCGCCCGACGCCGTCCCGGTAGCGAATCCGATGGCCTTCTCAATCGCGTTCATGGTCGTGCGCCGCGAGCGGTTGTCAGGGATATAAAGAATGTCATTGGCCGCCAGCGCCACGTCCGGCGCCTTGCGATCCATAATCTTGCTCAACTCGACTTCTATTTCGCTGTGCCCGCCTTCATTCCCCGCGCGAAAAATATACGCGCTCTTGGTCGAAAACGGAGCCAGTCCCTCCGCCAGCGCAACGGCCTTCAGCACCGTAGTCTCCCCGCCGCCATCCACCCGGAATGCTCCCGGATGCTTTACGTTCCCCGCCACAAATACGCGCCCCGCCAGCGGCACCCGCACTTCCTCGCCACCCGTCAGCGTCACATTCCACTCTGGGTCCGCAGCGTCGATCAGTTTCTTTACGGGAATGCGCTCCACCACCGCCCCCCGGCGCGTCAGCAGAATTTCCGCCCCGGCGTCTTCGCTCAAACCTTGCGCCCGCGTCAGTGCCTCCAGCAGCGTGATCTTGCCCACCGCCTGGAACGTTAGCGGAGCCTTCACCGCCCCCGCAACGCTAATCGGCCGGCTGTGATATTCAGCGATCGCCACGCTAACCGCCGGATCCACCAGAATGTCTTCTTCTATCAGCGCCTCGGCGAGTTGCGCCTCCACCTGCGCCGGCATGCGCCCGCCCACATCGATCTTCTGCCGCAGCATCGGCAGCCGGATCAGCCCGTCATCGCCCACCCGCACCGTGCGAGTCAACTCCGGAGCGCCGTAAACCGAAATCGCCAGCAAATCGCTAGCTCCAATCGGCTGCGCCGGCAAATTCACCCCCGCCGGTTCCCCCTGCCCCGCCAGCCGCACCGCCAGCGCCAGCCACCACAGATTCCGCATACATCGACCTTTCCCACACACAATCCGTACATCAAATTGTGTCTGGACGTGTCGATTTGTCTCACGGGACTTAAGGAAAAAACAGGTTCAAAAAGGAGGGAACGAAACCGCTAGTTATAAAACCCTGCGGAGCAACTTAATCGATGAATGGAATGTCCTGCTCGCGGCGAACGCACCGGCGCGGATCGGCCCACACCTGTGATCCGATACTTACCCCACCACGGAAAACTTGCCGGCCGACAGACTCACGTCATCAGCGCCAAATCTGATACCACTTCTTACCCCGGCTCTCCGCCCCCATGTACGGCGGAATCACTGCCTCCCCGCTCAACGCAGCCCGCGGATTCTCAGTGCACAGCACATCCGCAACCGCCTGCCCGTAATGCTTCACCAGCCACCCGTGCTCCCCATCCATCGTCGGAGGCCGATGCTTCAAGTCATGCCCGTCACTGGCAATGAAATGCACCAGCCCGCGGTCGAGCAGCGTCCGCGCAAACTCCGCCGCCTGCTTGCCGAAGTGTCCCAGCAAGCTCTGCCCCGTCACCTGCACATAGGCCCCCGCCTCCACCCACAACGCGATTTCCTCCACCCGCTGCCGCAATAACTGATTGCGCTCTGGATGCGTAATGATCGGAACCATCCCCGCCTCCTGCAAGCGTCCGAAAATCTCCGCCGTGTTGCGAAAAATTAGCATTTCCGAAAATTCCACCAGTAAATAGCGCCCTTGATGAATGGTGTATTTGCGCGGATGCGTAATCGCATCCTGAATATTCTCGTAACTCAGATGGAAATCGCAGCCCGTGTAAAGCCGCACCGCCCCGCCAATGCTGTCTTCCAGCTCCTTCAGCCGCTCACGAATCACCAGCGGCTCAAACTTGTATTCGCGATTCGCATGCGGCGTACACACCAGATCAGTCGTGCCCGCCTCCGCCGCCATCTTCAGCATCTCGATCGACTGCTCCAGCGTCCTCGCCCCATCGTCCATACCGTATAAAACGTGACTATGAATATCGACCAAGTACAATCTTAACCAGGATGCTGCTCACCCTACCAACTGCGCTCGAACGCATCGTGCGCGACCTGCGCGAGTCCGGATTCCACGCCGTGGTCGTCGGCGGCTCCGTGCGCGACGCCCTGCTCGGACACGAACCCAAGGACATCGACATCGAAGTCTATCGCATCTCCTACGATGAATTAGCCGCATTCCTGGCCACCCGCGGCCGCGTCGATCTGGTAGGCAAAAGCTTCGGAGTCGTAAAGTTCACCGAGTCCGGGTCTACTACATGCGACTTCAGCGTCCCCCGCCGCGACAGCAAAACCGGACCCGGCCACCGCGATTTCAACGCCCACTTCGACGCCTCCATCACCCCCCGCGAAGCTGCCTCGCGCCGCGATTTCACCATCAACGCCATGAGCTTCGATCCCCTCACCGGCGAAATATGGGACTTCTTCGGCGGCCAAGTGGATCTCAACAACAGCGTGCTCCGCGCCACCAGCGACGCCTTCGCCGAAGATCCCTTGCGCGTCCTGCGCGGCATGCAGTTCGCCTGCCGCTTCAATCTGACTGTCGACGACGGAACTGCCGCCCTGTCCCGCTCCATCGCCAGCGAGTATTCCACCCTGCCCCGCGAACGCGTCGCCGAAGAGTTCATGAAGTGGGCCGTGAAAAGCCCACACCCCGGCCGCATCGCCGAATATCTAGAATCCACCGGCTGGATCGTCCACTTTCCCGGAATCCAAAACCTCTTCGGCGTCCCGCAAGATCCCGAATGGCACCCCGAAGGCGACGTCGGCATCCACACCATGCATGTTTTAAATCAAGCAGCGCGTGTAGCCGAACGAGACCGGCTCGCTCCCGATGACCGCGCCGTGCTGCTCTTCGCCGCGCTCTCCCACGATTTCGCCAAGCCCTCCACCACTGAGCTCCGCGAACGCGAAGGCCGCGTGCGCTGGACTTCCTGGGGCCACGAACCCGCCGGCGGCCCCATGGCCCGAACATTCCTCGAACGCATCGGCATCAAGGCATCTATCGTCGATCAAGTAGTCAAGCTGGTCGAGAGTCATCTAGCCCACCACAGCATCGGGCGCGAGGTCACTCCACGAGCCGTACGCCGCCTCGCCATGCGCCTCGCGCCTGCTTCGATCGCGCAACTAGTCCGCTTGATCGAAGCCGACGCCTCCGGCCGCCCCCCACTAGAACCCGGCATCCCCCCCGCCGCCCAGCGCCTTTTAGCCGCCGCCGAATCCGAAGCCGTCGACGCCCGCCCGCAGCCCCCGCTAATCCTGGGCCGCCATGTACTCCCCTATTTCAACGACCGCCCCGGCGTCCACATAGGCGAAGTCACTACGGCCGCCTACGAGGCCCAAGCCGACGGAGCCTTTTCCACCGAAGCCGAAGCCCTCCGCTGGCTCGACAATCACATAGCCCAACGGGCGAATCGCTAAACTAGAGGCGATGCGTCATAGATTTGTCTTCGCCTGTTTGGCAATCGCCGCAATACCCTCACTATTTGCGCAGAAACGCCCCTTCGACGTCGAAACCCTCCTCCGCATCCAGCGCATCGGCGACCCCGCGCTTTCTCCCGACGGCAAACAGGTCGCATTCACCGTGGCCACGCCCGACCTCTCCGCCAACTCGCTGTCGAAACAAATCTATCTGGTCCCCGTCGCCGGCGGCACTCCGCGCCAACTCACCCGCGAGGGCACCGGTAACGAACGCCCCCGCTGGTCTCCCGATTCGCGCCAAATCTACTTCATCTCCACTCGCGCCGGTTCGTCGCAAATCTGGGTCATGGACGCCGACGGCACACGCCCCCGCATGATCACGCGCCTCGCAACCGAAGCCAGCGGCGTCCTGGTCTCCCCAGACGGCAAGAAGCTGGTGTTTCAATCCAGCGTCTACCCCGAATGCGGAGCCGACAACGCCTGCAACCAGCGCAACCTCGACGCCGACGCGAAAGCGCCCTCCAAAGCCCGCATCTATACTTCCCTGCTCTACCGCCACTGGACGGAATGGCGCACCCGCCGCCGCCAACATCTGTTAGTCGCCAACATCGACGGCAGCGAAGCCCGCGACCTCACCCCCGGCCAATATGATGTCCCCCCCTTCTCCTTAGGAGGCCCCGAAGGCTACACCATCTCGCCCGATTCGCTCGAACTAGCCTTCGTCATGAACGTCGACCCCGTTCCCGCCGCCAGCACCAACTCCGACATCTATACTGTCCCTCTCGACGGCGGCGACCCCCGCAAAATCACCATCGGAACCGGCGCAGACGACAGCCCCCTCTATTCCCCCGACGGAAAACTCTTGGCCTTCCGTTCCCAACCCCGAGCCGGGTATGAAAGCGATCGCTGGCGCCTCATGGTCCTCGACCGCGCCACCGGCCGCGCCACCAACCTGACCGAGTCCCTCGATCGCTGGGTTGAAAGCTTCACCTGGTCCCCTGATTCCACCCGCCTGTTCTTCACCACCGAAGACCGCGGCCGCACCGGACTCCAAATGATCTCCGCCACCGGCGGTGGCATTCGCAGCATCATCAACGGCCAATCCAGCCTCGACGATGTCCAGTTCACCTCCGACGGCCGCACCATGATTTATACCGAGGAGAGCGGCTCCCGCCCGCTGGAAATTTTCCGCGCCACTTCCGGAGGCGGTGCCGGCATAGCCCTGACGCACCTGAACGACGCTCTCCTGGCCAACGCCGCCCTAACTCCGCTCGAAGAACTGTGGGTCGACGCCTCCGATAAATCCCGCGTCCACTCCTTCATCACCAAGCCTCCAGATTTCACGCCGACTCGCAAATATCCAGTAGTGTTCCTCATCCACGGCGGCCCCCAGGGTGCCTGGGGCGAGTCCTGGACCTACCGCTGGAACGCCCAGGTCTTCGCCTCCGCCGGCTTCGTGGTCGTCGAGCCCAACCCCCGCGGCTCCACTGGCTATGGCCAGAAGTTCATTGATGATATCAACGCCGATTGGGGCGGCAAGCCGTATGACGACATCATGACTGTAGTCGACGCCATCGCCGCCCAGCCATATATAGACAACACCCGCATGGCCGCCGCCGGAGCTTCCTATGGAGGCTACATGGTCAACTGGATGAACGGCCACACCAACAGATTTAAAGCCATCGTCTCCCATGGCGGCGTCTTCGACCTCGCCAGTTGGTCCCGCGAAACCGAAGAGCAGTGGTTCCCGCTGTGGGAAATGAAAGGCACCGCCGTAGACAACCCCGACCTCTACGAAAAGTTCTCCCCCTCCACCTACGCCCGCGATTTCAAAACCCCGACGCTTGTCATCCACGGCGAGCAAGACTTCCGCGACGTCACCGGCCAGGGCCTGCAGCTCTTCACCGTCCTACAGCAGCAAAAAATCCCCTCGAAATTATTGTTGTTCCCGGACGAAGGCCACTGGGTCCTCAAGCCGCAGAACAGCCTCCTCTGGTATCACACCGTCCTCGATTGGCTCCGCGAGTGGACCAAGCCGTAGCTGTCGGTGCGTCAACCGCCGATCTGATACATCGGCCGCGGCGGAGGCACAAACTTCGCCGTGTTGATCTGGTGCCCCAGCCACTTGTCTTTGACGGACGCCCGCATCGCTTCCGCAATCGCCGAATCAGGACCGCCATTGCGCAACAGCACCCGCATATCCGTCTCTTCAATCGCAAAAAGACAATAGCGGAACTTCCCATCCGCCGTCAGCCGGATCCGATTGCAATTCAGGCAAAACGGTTTGCTCACCGATGCAATGAACCCCACTCGTCCCTTGCCGTCGGCAAATTCGTATTCCGTAGCCGGAGCCCGTGGATCGCGATCCGGAATCTCGCGCAGCGGCCCAATCCCCTGCGTCAGCATCGCAATCATGTCATCGGTGAGCAAAACTTTATCGTGGTCCCAAATCCCCTGCGCATCCAGCGGCATGAACTCGATGTAACGAATTTCAATCCCGTTCTCGCGCCCAAACCGCGCCAGAGGAACGATATCTTCCTCCACCAGATTCTTCACCGCCACCGCATTGATCTTGATAACCGGATACCCCACCCGCATCGCCGTCTCGATCCCGTTCATGACCTTCCCGAAATCGTCCCGCCGCGTAATCTGCTGAAAGCGTCCCCGGTCCAGCGTGTCCAGATGAATGTTCAGCCGCCGCAGCCCGGCATCGTAAAGTTCCTGCGCCTGATCCGCCAGCAACACCCCGTTGGTGGTCAGCGCCATATCTTGAATGCCGTCGATCTTTCCCAGCCGCCCGATCAGTTGCGCCAGTCCCCTGCGCAGCAGCGGCTCGCCGCCTGTGAGACGCAGCTTGCGCACTCCCAGCGTCACCGCCACCC
>JALYJH010000073.1 GCA_030775415.1 Acidobacteriota bacterium
CCACTGGCATGGCCTGCGGGGCGGGAGGCGCGGTGCTGATCATGATGGTCGCGCTGCTCTCGGGGATGGCTCGCTTCGACGCGGTTCCCGCAGCCCCACGGGCTTGGGCCGGCGCGCCGCTGCTGGTTATTGTTCTCTTGTTCGGATCCGTGGGCGAAGAACTGATCTTCCACGGCTACGCGTTTCAACAGCTCGTGCGTCACCTGGGTGAGTTTGCAACCGTTTTGCCCGTAGGCATTCTTTTCGGCCTGATGCACATGGGAAATCAGAACGTCACCTTCCTGGCTGTGCTCAACACCATGGCCTGGGGCGTCCTGCTGGGCTGCGCCTACTTGCGGACGCGTGCTTTGTGGCTGCCGATTGGTATGCACTACGGCTGGAACGTGGCCATGCCGTTTCTGGGAGAAAATCTCAGTGGGTTTACAATGAGTGTGACCGGGTATGAACTGCACTGGAGAACGGGAGTTCTCTGGAGTGGAGGGCTGTACGGCCTAGAGGGCGGACTGCTCACGACGGGCGTGGTGGCCGGTTTGTTCTTCGTACTGTACCGTCTGATCCCGGAGCGGGGGTGAGTAATGCGACGACTCGCGCTGGTAATAATATTTTCCTTGGGCTCGACTCGCTTGCACGCCGACTCGAAGAAGCTTACGGAAGACCAGCGCATTGAGATTCTGCGCGGCCTCAGTTCTGAATACGCCAAGATCAAGGTGGTGCTGCCGCGTTCGAAGAAAGCTTTGGAATTCTCGAGCGACGGAACTTGGGTTCACGATGTCTGGGATGCCGCTTTCAAGGAGTTCGGTCCTGCGGGGCGGGTAGGTGACCTGATTCAAGTCACCCGCGTCGAAATCGACAAGGATCGGGTCGTCCTCGACCTCAACGGCGGAATGAAAAGCGGGAAACGCTTCCTGGACCACGTGCAGATCGGCATGGGAAACAGTACGAGTCCCGTGACGGGAGCGGCGACCAACGCTCCCGGCGGGACGACCATTGCGCTGATTTTCGGCGGTCCGATTGGCGAGACGACCTCGGCCGATATTAAGAAAATGCTGCTGCCGGTTCTCGATTTTGAAAAATCCAGCGTCACGGAAAACTATGTCGACACTTTGCCCGAGCCTATCAAGGAAGCCGTCAAGGCCAAAAAGGCGATTGAGGGAATGAACCGTGATCAGGTCCTTCTGGCCGTCGGGCGGCCGGTCCGCAAGACTCGTGAATCCAAGGAAGGGACCGACTACGAAGATTGGATTTATGGCGAGCCTCCCGGCCGCGTGACGTTTGTGACCTTCACTGGGGACAAGGTAGTGAAAGTCAAAGAAACCTACGCCGGACTGGGAGGATCTCTGGCGGAGACTCCGCAGCAGCCCTAAGCAGTTCATCAAGTACTCCCCCGAGTACCATTACGCGTCTACCCAAAGTACCTTGTTCGACCGCCATCCCAAGAACACACTAGTAGCTGAGGAATTCTGTTTTTTAAATGGATCGCACCGGCTTCGAACCATGGAAGGGGAAAGAGGTCGCCAAACTCTTGGCGCTGATCGAGAATCAGCGGCGCTATTACCACGACTTAATTTCGGCACTCCCTGTAGCCTTGCTGATTCTTTCTGCAAGGCGGTCAGTGGTTTCGAGCAATCGTGCTTTCCGGCAGGCCTTCGGAGTCCGCGGCGAGGATCTCCGCGGGAAGAGTCTTGAGCAACTTTTGCCGTCGGACGCATTGATCGAAAGTATTCGGAACACGATGGTCCACGGAATGGTGCAGCCGCCTGTGCCGGTAGAACACGCGGGGAGACGCTGGCGCGTGGCGATTCTTCCTCTGCGGAACTGGGACGAAGAGTTGGAAATGGAAACGCTGCTCGTGCTGGAGGACTTGACGGGCCTGGCCACCGGCACTCCCGCGGTGGCGTCGCCAACAAGTTCATCGTTCGACAACATACCGGCGGTGGTTTGGCGGGCCGACGCCGCGGGATTCCAGTTCACGGCAGTCAGCGGTGGCGCGGAACCGTTGCTGGGTTATCCGGCCGCGCATTGGCTGAAGACTCCCCACTTCTTTGCGCAGCGGATTTACCAGGAAGATCGCGACGCAACGCTGGCGCTCTACCGGACGGCCGTTCAGCAGTCGCGCGAAATGAGCGCGGAGTTCCGCATGGTGACGGCTTCCGGGCAGCTCGCGTGGTACCGGGAAACGGTGCGTTTTGCAGGGGCCGGAGTGCTCACGGGATTCCTCACGGGGACCGGGCAGCGCCGGCAGATCGAACAAATGCAGATCACCGCCGAGCGCCATTCGGCTCTGCACGGGCTCTCGGCGCGACTGGCGCATGACTTGAACAATCCCTTAATGATCATCTCGGGATATACGGAGGAAATTCTGCGGCCGCTCGCGCCCAACGATCCCCGCCGCGGAGAACTGGAAGAAATTCTGGCCGCGACGGAGCGCGTCGGCAACGTGACCAGTCAGTTGCTCGAGTTCACTCGCAAGCAGGCAGGCGAAACGGAACGGGTGGATGTCGCCGGCGTGTTGGCGGGTCTGGCGGAAGCTTCCGTCGAAATACGGGCTGCGAAAGGCGTATGGGCCAGCGCCAACAGAAAGCAGCTCGAAGAGATTCTCCGGGCTTTAATATCGGCGGTGAAGGACCAGCGTGCGATGGTGACCATCACGTGTGATACGGCGGCGATTACGGAGCAAGTGGCCGGTGCAACCTTTGCGCCTGGTAACTATGCACGCTTGACCCTGGCGATCCCCGGGCGCGCGATGGATCCCGAGAAGCGCAAAGCGATCTTTGAATCTTTCCTGCATAAACAGACTGACAAGTCTGCAGGCGCGGCGCTGGCTCGCGCATATGCGCTGGTCCGGGAGTGGGGAGGGAACCTGAGCTTTGAAAGCGAGGCCGCGCAGGGTTCCACCTTCACGATGTATTTGCCGTTGGCGGAGACGGCGGCGGCCGTTCCCTCAAAGATGCCCGCGTCGGCAGCAGAAGCGCTGGGCGAAACCATACTGGTAGTGGACGATGAAGCGGGCATCCGCGCGCTGATCGTCAAGATCCTGCGGCGGGAGCGCTACAACGTAATCGAGGCGGGGAGCGTCGCGGAAGCTGTGGCCGCGGCTGCGGCGCATGCCGGGCCGATCCGGCTGCTGGTCACGGACGTGATGCTGCCCGACCGTAACGGCCGCCAGCTTGCCACGCAATTGCTAGAAACTCGTCCCGGGGTAAAGGTGGTATACATCTCGGGCTTCACCGATGACGAGGCCGTTCGATCGGGTGCCTTCCCTCCCGGGGCGCGGTTCCTACAGAAGCCGTTCACGCTGGGCGCGCTGCTAGGCACGGTGCGCGAAGCGTTGGATCAGTAGTCCGCTATTGGATAGAACCCGGCTGTTTGGGTTCCAGCTTGATCTCGCCGAAGGTCGATTCATATTGCGAAACATTCTGATTAAGCACGTTCGCGAGCGCCTTGGCTTGCTGCGGGCTCAGATAGATGCCTTCGAAATTGTGAATCGTCACCGCGTCGGGAGCCGATTGGTTCATCGTGCCGAAGAGCAGAAAGAAATCCCACAGACTGACGCGCACCTGGACGCTGTTGGCGTAGTGCTCACGATAGTCAGATGTATTGGTGAGCTGGATCTTGGTTTGCGCGGGCGGCTGCGGAGTCATATACGTTCAGCATAAAACGTCCAGCAGGAACGCGTACTCCAGGGCCGTTTCCTTTAGATATTCGTAGCGGCCGGAGGCACCGAAGTGGCCGCTGCCCATGTTGGTCTTCAGCAGCAGCGGCCGGTCGTTTGTCTTCAGGGCTCTGAGCTTTGCCACCCACTTGGCGGGCTCCCAATAGGATACGCGCGGGTCGTTTAGTCCGGCGGTAACCAGCATGGCGGGGTAGGCCTGAGCCTTCACGTTTTCGTAGGGGGCGTAAGACCTCATGTACTCGTAGAAATCGCGTTTGTCAGGATCGCCGAATTCTTCGTACTCACCGACCGTGAGCGGGAGCGAAGCGTCGAGCGCCGTATTAAGCGAATCGACGAAGGGAACCCCGGCAATTACGGCGGTGAAAAGGTCAGGGCACATGTTCACGGCCGCGCCCATCAGGAGTCCACCGGCGCTGCGTCCCATGATGGCAAGTCTGGCGGGCGAGGTGTACTTTTCCGCCACCAGTTTTTCGGCGGCGGCGATGAAATCGGTGAAAGTATTTTTCTTCTGCAGCAGGCGGCCGGCTTCATGCCACGGCTTGCCCAAATCCATGCCGCCGCGGATATGGGCAATGGCGTAGACGAAGCCACGGTCGAGCAGGCTAAGCCGATCGGAACTGAACGACGGATCGATGCTGATGCCGTAAGAGCCGTAGCCGTAAAGCAGCAGGGGGGCGGGGCCGTCGCGCACGAAACCTTTCTTATAGACCAGAGAAATCGGGACCTCGCCGGCGTAGATGCGCTCCGATTGATAATTCTGCGGATCGTAGCCCCCCAGCACTTGCTGTTGCTTTTTGAGCTCGCGTTCGCGCGTTTCCATGTCATAGTCATAAATCGAAGCCGGGGTAACTAACGACGTGTAGTGGAAACGCAGGAGCTTGCTGTTGAACTCGGCATTGGGGCCGAGATCGGCGGTGTAGACGGGCTCGGGGAATTCGATGGAGTGTTGCGCGCCGCTGCGGGCGTCGCGAATGAAGATCTGCGTCAGCCCGCGATGGCGCTCTTCGGTAACCAGGTAATCCGCGAACGCGCTGACGCTCTCGATCGTGATGCCCTCGCGCCCTGGAATGATTTCTTTCCAATTGGCTTTGGAAGGGTCAGCCACCGGAGCTTCGACGACGCGAAAACCTTTGGCGCCGTCGTTGGTACGAATGAAGAAGGAATCGCCGCGATGGGTGGCGTCATACTCGGTTTCAAAAACGCGCGGCAGAAGTATGCGGAAATTGCCGTTGGGCTGATCTTTGCGCAGGTAGCGGATTTCAGATGTGAGCGAACTGTTGATGTTGATGAAAATGTAGGCGCGGCTGCGGGTACTCGACACATCGACAGTGAATCGCTCGTCGGGTTCATCGTAGATCAGCGCGTCTTCTTTCGCGCCCAGCGCGTGGCGGAAAACTTTGTAGGGGCGGAGAGCTTCGTCGAGGGTAGTGTAGAAGAACGTCGCGTTGTCGGAGGCCCATTCGAGCGTGGACGACGTATTTGGAATTTCGTCGGCGAACAAGGCCCCGCTGTCGAGATTCTTCACTCGAACGGTGTACTTTTCGTCGCCCTCGAAATCCACCGAGTACGCCAGCAGGCGATGGTTGGGGCTGGCGATGAAGACGCCCAGGCGGAAGTACTTGTGGCCTTCCGCGAGCAGGTTGCAATCGAGCAGGACTTCCTCCGGCCCTTCCGCTTTTTTGCGGCAATGGATGGCGTACTGTTTTCCTTCTTCGCTGCGCGTGTAGTAAAAGTAGTCGTCGCGCTTCACTGGAACGCTCAGGTCCGTCTGCTGGATGCGGCTCAGCATCTCAGCGTAGAGCTTGGCCTGCAAGGCTTCCGTGTGTTGCAGTGTTTGCTTGGTGTAGGCATTCTCGTCTTCCAGATAGGCGATGGTGTCCGGATCCTGCCGGTCGCGCAGCCAAAAATAGTTGTCGATGCGGGTGTCGCCGTGCACGGTGATCGGATGTGGAACGATTTTTGCGGCGGGGGGCATGGGAAACTATATTCTAGCGATGGCTAACGCATTGCGCATTTCCGTGGCTCTGTTGGTGGGCGCGTTGCTGATCGTAGCGTCGGGTCCGGGATTCCGTTCGCGCCGCTTGCTCGAAGAGCATTACGCCAAGCACGGCCCTGAATTTGGCAACATTTCTTCGCAGGAATATCTAGCGCGAGCCCAGGCGCTGCGCGATGCGCCTGCCGGCGGCCCCATCCTTGAAGCTCGCACGCCGGACGGCATCGTGTCTCGATTCGATCGCAGGAGCGGGGCTTTTGGCGCTTACAACCCCGACCGGACGATCCGCACTTTTTTCATCCCTAATGCGGGCGAGCGTTATTTCCACCGGCAGGCATCAAAACGCGGGTCTGATGAACGATGACGGACGCACAAGTGCGGCATTATCTCAGTGAGAATGGTTACCCGCAGCATATCGTGCGCGAGGGGCGCGCGGGACTGCTCCGGCGCTGGCGCGAATTTGTCGAACAGGTCGAGCGAGGGTATTCGCTGGGCATCGAAGATTATCGCAACGATTTGGACGTGCGGGGTATTATCGAGCTTGCAAAAGCAGATGACGCCGAAGTGCATGCGCTCGATGAGCGGCTGCGTCCATTGCTCGTAGCAACAGACAAGCGCGTTTGGGAGAGCGGTCCCGACAACGCCTTCTGGGACTTCGGTTATCCGCACAATGCAGGGCCGGAATTGCTGGATGACTTGCGCCGTGAGAAGCTACTGCTCTAGATAGGTGTAGCCGTTTAAGCCGTCTTCATAGAAACGCAGCAGGACTCCGGATTCTTCATAGCCGATGCGGCCTTCGCGTACGGCGGTTTCGACGTCGCGCCGGAATTGTTCGGCAAGCGTGGTGGACTTGAACTGCACGTAGTCCAGCACCTCGCGCACTGTGTCGCCGCGAATGAGCGCGTCGATGACCACCGCTCCCTTTTCATCTAGCTGCACGTGCACCGCGTTGGTGTCGCCGAAGAGGTTGTGCAGGTCGCCTAGAATCTCCTGATAAGCTCCCACTAAGAACGTGCCCAGAATATACGGCTCGCCGTTGAAAGTGTGCAGTGGCAGAGTCTTCTTGACGTCCCGGCGGTCGATGAACTGGTCGACTTTGCCGTCGGAGTCGCAGGAGATGTCGCCGAGGATACCGTGATGCGAAGGCTCTTCGTTCAGGCGGTGAATCGGCATGATGGGGAATAACTGCTTCACCGCCCAACTGTCGGGCATGCTCTGGAACAGAGAGAAGTTACAGAAATAGGTGTCGGAAAGGAGGGAATCCAGGCCCTCCAGCTCTTCCGGGAAATCGTCCAGATCCTTCGCCAGCTTCTGAATGCGGCGGCAGATCACCCAGTAGATGCTCTCCGCCCAACTTCGCTGCTGTAGGGGCAGATAGCCGAGGCTGAACAGGTTGAGCGCGGAATCGAGTGCTTGCTGCGCGTCGTGAAAACTTTCCAGCAGATTCTTGGAACTCAAGCCGCGTAGAGTGTCTTTTAAATCGAGTAGTGGCTGCTCCACGTCGTCGGTGAACTCCGGCAGCGTTTCTTCTTCGCCGAATCCGGTTACGCCCAGGACGTTAAACACCAGTACGCTGTGATAAGCCACTACCGCGCGTCCGCTCTCGGACACGATCGTCGGGTGGGGCACTTCGGCTTCATCGCACACGCTTTGGATGTGGTAGACGATGTCGTTGGCGTATTCCTGCAGCGTGTAGTTGACGCTCGATTCGAAATCGGTTTGCGAGCCGTCGTAGTCAATCCCCAGTCCGCCGCCTACGTCCAGAAAATTCAAGCCCGCGCCCGAACGGCGCATCTCGACGTAAGCCCGCGCGGCTTCGATCACCGCGGCTTTGATCTGGCGGATGTTGGTGATCTGGCTGCCTAAGTGGAAGTGCAAAAGCTGGAGGCAATCTTCCATTCCCAAAGCCTTCAACTGTTCGAGCGCCCGCAGCGCCTCGGTCACGGTAAGCCCAAATTTTGAGCGATACCCGCCGGATGACTTCCAGCGCCCCGAGCCGCGGCTCGCGAGTTTAATGCGCAGGCCGATGACCGGGCGCACGCCGACGCGGGCCGAATGTTTCAGGATCAGGTCGAGCTCCGTGTACTTTTCCACCACCGGGATGATCTGCCGGCCAATCTTTTTGGCCAGCATCACCATCTCGATATATTCGTCGTCTTTGAATCCATTGCAGATGACCGGGGTTTCGTTATCTGCAATGGCCAATACAGCAAGCAATTCGGGCTTCGAGCCAGCTTCGAGGCCAAACTTGTATTTGCGGCCGTACTCGAAAACTTCTTCCACCACCTGCCGCTGCTGGTTCACCTTGATGGGATACACGCAGCAGTAGCTCGATTTGTAATTGTGCTCGGCAATGGCGTTCTGAAAAGCTTGGTGCATCTCGCCCAGGCGGTGCTTTAAGATTTCGCCGAAGCGGATCAGGATGGGCAGCGAGATGCCGCGCAGTTGCAGGTTGTCGACCAGTTCTTTCAGGTCGATGCCGCGCGCCGGGTCTTTGTCGGGACGCACCCATACGTGACCGTTGGGTTCGACCGAGAAGTAGCCTTTGCCCCAACTGGCGACATCGTACAACTCGCCCGCTTCAGCGATCGACCAGCGGTCAGCCGGTTCGCGGACCGGTGCAGTTTCGTTGGCTCTCACAGTTGCCATGAAGCTTCAGTGTCCTTCGATTCGGCTGCCGCCGCAAGTGAATAATTGATGACGGAGTTACGCACTGATCACATGGTATATTGAATATGATTGCTCGTGTGGGCGGCTAGCTCAGTTGGGAGAGCACCGCGTTCGCAATGCGGGGGTCGGGGGTTCGAACCCCCCGCCGTCCACCAACATCTCCCCCCCTTTTGTTACAGCGTATTAAGAGAATTACCTTAAAATTAATCCATATCCGCGTCATCAGAATTATTGATTTGCAGCCCACCCCGAATTTATTTATACTGGGTTTGTAATCACGGAAGCAGTTGGCTTTCGTCCACGTTTTCTCCCCGTCTTATTTTCTACCTGTCCCTGCAGACCTTGCATTCCTAGCTGAAGTTTACGGGCGCATGCCGCGCGCATGTGCATGCTCACTTCTTAAAAAAATTTTCCATAGGAGTTTTACAAATGAAAACCAAATACATGAAGAACAACTGGATGCATTTCACGCTGGCACTAGGATTGATGGGTACGCTGGCTCCGGCCGTTCACGCCGAGACTTTCTCGGCGGACGTGCCCTTTGCGTTCGAGGCCGCTGGTAAGACTTT
>JALYJH010000074.1 GCA_030775415.1 Acidobacteriota bacterium
TTCGCAGGTGTAGAGGCGGCCGTCGGTGTCATAGGCATTGCCGATGACGCCGCCGGAGCGTTCGGCGAAGACGGTATCGCCGGAGCCGGGCGTAAGCTTGCGGAGTTTATCGACAACTGTGTCGCTGAAAAGGAGATAGCCGTCATAAGACCATACGGGGCCTTCGGCGAAATGCAGTCCTTGCACGACGCGCTGAACTGCGATGTGGCTAAAATCCTGGGCGAAGGCGGCGGCGGCGAACAGTAGGGCCAAGAAAACTCTCACCTATCTAAAAACTATAGCGGACGGCAAGCGAGGCATAGGAATTACGGTGATATTGGCCGAGGAAATCCGTCATGCCGCCGCGAATCCAGGCAATCCCGGGAGTGACGCGCCAGTGCTGGCCGAGGGCTTGCGAGTACTCCGCGCGCAGGAACGAACCGGCGGAGCGCAGGGCCGTCTCCACGGTCAGGCTGCGGTTCACATCGATGGTGAGAGTCGCGTGGCCGACGAAGGATTTCGCGAAGCCGCGGTCGGGGGTAAAGCTGAGGGGATTCGGGGCGCCGGCGGTGACGGCTTCGCCCGCATAGCCGCCCACTAGAGACCATTCTTTTACTTGACGCTCGACTTGAATAACGTAGAGGACGTAATCTTGCGCGCCGGTTGTGGTGGAGGTGAAGTAGCCGGCTTCGGCTTTGACGGTGAGCCAGGGGAATGGGACTGCGGCGTCGGCTCCGTACATGCGCATGCTGGGGTAGAAACGTTGGGCGCTTGCGGTAAGGGTTGCGGGATTGAAGGCGGCGTTGAACAAGGGGAGGTTGTTGAAGCCGTCGAAATAGGAGAGCGAGTATTCGTAACGGGAGGCGATGTGATTCCAGCGGAGCCCGAACTGGCTGCGTCCGGGATAGCGCGCGCCGGCATCGACGATGGTGACGCCGTTGAGGGAGGGCGGGAGTGCGGTCCAGCGCTGATCCAATAACGGGGTGCGGCTGGGAGTGAACCAGGGCTGCCAGATGGCGTCGAGCGAATCGGTCGCGTTGGCGATAGTTATGCGGGCGGCGGGCACGGCTAGAAGATCGCTGTCGACTACGCTACTCAGGTAGTCTTTGGGGGCGAAGCGGTCAGTCGGAGTGAGGATATCGGTCTTGCCCCAGCGGATAATCTGCCGTCCGATTTGGGCGGTGACTTTTCCCTTGTGAATGGTCGCGCTGAATTCGCGCAGGGAGAGAGCGGGGCGCTGAATCGTGCGGCCGTCTAGATCCAGGTGGGCTTGGCGATCTACTTGCCGATGCGTATCGGCGAGCGCTTCCAAGGCGCCGTTCAGCTTCAGCCAGGGCGTGATTTTGTACGACGCATCCCAGCGGATGGCGGCTTGATCGGTAGCGCGCGCGCTATCGTTGGGGGCTTTTTGCGGGTAGAAGAGCGCCTGGTTTTCGATGTAACCACGCTGTTCGAAATTTTGCGCCAGGAAGGCGAGCAGGAGGAGGGCGGTCATGGTCCTCGGCGCAGGGCGTCCAGTGTGAAGTCATCGTCTTTCATCGGCAAGTTGTATTCGAGCTTGTCGTATTTGAGCGTGGTGCGGCTGTTGCGGGTTACGTCGGTGACTTCGATGGTGCGGGCGGTCCAGATGTTTTTCTCGCGTTCGAAATCCCGATAGTCAATGACGCGGACTAAGCCCTTCTTGTTGTAGGATTCCACTTTTACGATGGTGTAGTTGTCTTTTTTGATCCACAGATAGCCGTAGGTGTATTGCGAGGATTTGCGCGGCTTGGATTCGAGCTTCCAGGCCCCGTTTTCGTCCCCTAACATTTTGTAGTCGAATTGCGCTACGTCGCGCTCTTCGAGATCTTCAAAGCTGAAGTCGGTGCCGAAGAAGCGGGTGGAGCGATCCTGTAGAGCGATGCGTTGTTCGCGGCCGATATTGGGACGCCACAGCCATTGGTCACTGGCGCGGTCTGTGTGATTGATGATAAGCAGGCCGACGCCTTTCACTTCGGCGGGGACGGTGAAGCGCAGCATGCCTTTGCTGTTGCCGAATACGCCGAGCCGGTCAAACACCCAGCGCTTAGTGGCTATGCGGCTTCCACCGCCGACCACTTCGAGGGTTCCTTCGTAATGCTGCGATTCGGAGCGCTGGCGGCGCTGCGCCTCTTCCATGATCTGGCGAGGGTCTTGGGCGGCGGCGAAAGATGCTGCCAGCACGAGGGCGGCGAGGAGTCTACTCATATTCGAGCGCCTCCACAAGGGAGCCGCGGACGGCGCTTTCGGCGGGTCCGAGCGCGGCCAGGAAGGCAGCGCCAAGGATTACGGGAGTCAATGCGAGGGCGGTCGCGAAGGGGTAGGAATAGCCGATGTCGATGCCCACCAGATCGCGACGGGAAATTTCGATAGCGTAGTACAGCTCGGCGGCACCGAGGAGCAGGCCGAGGGCGAGCCCGATGACACCGATGGCGGCGGCTTCCATCCACACGGTGTGGCGGATTTGCTGGCGCAGTCCGCCGACGGCTTGGAGAACGCCGAGCTCGCGGCGGCGGTCTGTGATGGACACGGTGAGGGCGTTGACAATCCCCAGGACGGCGACTAATACGGCAACGGCGATTTGCACGTAGGTGAGTCCGAACCATTGGTCAGTGAGGCGGGTGACGTAGTCGCGCACGTCTTTGTTGGTGAGCACGAAGAGGCGCTGCTGTTTTCCGAAGGCGTCGAGAATGCGCTGGCGGACTTCGGGGGAGCTCGCGCCGGGGGCGAGATACAGGCGGAAGACATTGACGGCGTCGTCATGCCAGGCGTGGATATAGACATCGCGCGAGATCAGCAGGCTGCCTTGTTGATCGGAGAAATCGCGCACGATGCCGGCGATGGGCAGGCGCAGCGTGCCGCCGGGGGCGGGAATTTCGAGAGTCTCGCCGAGTTTGCCGCCGTGCAGGCGCACGAAGTTTTCGGAAGCCAGAACCGCCTCGCCTCGTTCGGTGCGGCGGTACATATCGGCCTGATCGCCTGCGACGGGCGGAAGTTTAGCGCGGCGCTCCACGGAGGCTATGTCGAGAGCGATTAGCATGACGGGCACTCCTTTGACCGTCACGCGGACGCTGCGGACTAATTGAACTTCACTCACCCCCGGAATCCGGCGGAGACCATCGCCCAGCGACGCGGGGAAAACGAAATTTCGGGCAGTGAGATTTTGGGCCGTGGTGACGAAGAGGTCGGGGTTGAGGGCGATGTGCATCCATTCGGAGAGCGAATTGTAGCTGGAGCGGGCCAGACCGCCTAATGCGATCACTAACGCCAAGGAGAGCATCAGCGCGGCCACGGTGCCGGAGGTGCGGCGCGGGCCTTGAAGCAGGCTATCGGCGGCTAACGTTCCTTCTACTGGACGCACCCAGGCCAGGACGGGGCGGAGGACACGCGAGAGCCACAGGGTGAGGCTGGGGGCCAGGAGGACGGCTGTCAGACCGCTGAGAAGGAAGCCGGCGTAAAAGATTATTGTGTTGCGGCTGAAGAGCAAGGCAATCGCGGAGGCGGCGGCACACGCGAGAGCAGTCGAGCGGCGAATGCGGTTTTCTGCTGCACCTAAGGCTTGATGGCGGCCTTTCTGCAAGGCCTTCACGGGATCGACAGAGGCTGCGGCGCGCGCAGGGACTACGGCAGCAAACAGGCTGGTGACGATGCCCATCGCCAGGGCACCGCCTATTAAGAAGGGGTCGAGGTCGAGGCTGCCGGCGCGCTGGGCGACTCCGTAGACGTCGGTCAGGATGCCGCCGATATATCCGGCCATGGCCCGTGCCAGGGCGATGCCGAAGAGGACTCCGAGGGCTGAGCCGAAGGTTCCGGCAATCAAGCTTTCGACGAGGAAAAGGGTGCGGATCTGCGAGCGAGTGGCTCCCAGGGCGCGTAGGATTCCGATTTCCGAGCGGCGCTGGGTGACGGCGATCGCGAAGGTGTTGTAGATAATGAACATCCCAATGAAGAGAGCGAAGATGCTGGTGATGTTGGAGGCCAGCGAATAGATGCGCGAGGTTTGTTCGAATTGCTCGCCCCGGGAGCTGGGCGGATCTATTTCATAACCCGGACCCAATAACGCGCGGAGCTTCGCGGAGCCTTCGGCTAACGTGACGTTGTCTTGCAGCGCTAGATCGATGCGGTCGAATTTGCGGCCGCGACCGAAGAATTTTTGGGCGGCGTAGATGTCCATGATGGCAAGGTCGCCGCCAAAGGCGCTGGCTAAGCCGCCGGGTTTCATGATGCCGCGGACGGTAAAGACCAGGTCGCCTTGCATGGTGCGCATGGGCATGCGGCTGTTGAGGGCCAAGCCATTTTTTTCGGCGAAGGTTTTGGTGACGATCAGGGAGTCGGCTTGCGCCAGGAACACTAGCGGGTCGTCGATGGCTTCGTCGGTGCCTTCGAGGTCGTAGGTGCGGAGGCTGCGGTCACCCAGCATGTCGACACCGAGAATCAGCGGGTTGCCTTTGGCGGTGGAGACAGTGGCTTCGATGACGGGCGCGGCGGCGCGCACTTCGGGGAGGCTTTGGACTTTTTCGAGTACGGCTTCTTCGAAGCCAGGTTCGCCGGCAGAGACTTGGAGCTGGGTGGTGCCAGCAACGCGGTCAATGGTTTCGCGGAAGGCGGCGGACACGCTTTGATTCGCGGCGTGCATGCCGACGAAGACTCCTACGCCGAGCACGATGCCGGCCGCGGTGAGGAGCCAGCGCGGGAGGTGTTTACGCGCGTAAGGCCAACTGATGAGGCGCAGCAGCCTCATGCTTGGGAAACCTCCTGGCGCACGTCGGCAACGATGCGGCCGTCGCGCAGGCTGATGGTGCGCGGGCAGCTTTCGGCTACGGCGTGATCGTGGGTGACGATGAGCACTGTGGCGCCGAGGCGCTCGTGGAGATCATGCATCAGTTTCAGGATTTCCGCGCCGGTATGGGTGTCGAGGTTACCCGTGGGTTCATCGGCTAACAAGATCGGCGGGAAAATACTAAGTGCGCGGGCGATGGCGACGCGCTGGCGTTCTCCGCCGGAGAGTTCGTCGGGCAGGTGGTCGAGGCGGGCGTTCAGCTTTACTAACTGGAGAAGCTCGTGGGCGCGCTCGTCGATTTTTTTGCGCGGCCAGCCGCGCAGGTGCAGCGGGAGCGAAACGTTTTCCAGGCAGGAGAGCGTCGGCAGGAGGTTGAAGAACTGGAAGATGAAGCCGATTTTGTCGCGGCGGACGCGGGTTAGGCCGTCATCGGTTAGGGTAGACAGGGTCTGGCCGTCGATTTCGATTTCGCCTTCGCTGGGGCGGTCGAGGCCGCCGATTAGATTCAGAAGCGTCGATTTGCCGGAGCCGGAGGGACCGACAATGGACACCATTTCGCCGCGGGCAATATCCAGATCGAGGCGCTCAAGCGCGGTGACTTTACGCTTGCCTGCGAATTGTTTGGAGACTCCGCGGAGGTGTATCACTCTAGCTCTATGATCCCGCACTCGCCAGTTAGAATAAGAACTCAATGCGCATCGGAGTGGACGCCGGGGGGACTTTCACGGATTTCGTGGTGCTTCATGATGACGGGCGCATGGAGACTTTCAAGCTGCGGTCGCATCCGCGGCAACCCGCGAAGGTGATCCTGGCGGGGCTGGAGCGCGCGGCCAGGGGCACTGCCGAAGTGGTGCACGGTTCTACCGTCGCGACGAACGCGCTGCTGGAACGCAAAGGCGCGCGCACGGCTTTCGTGACTACGGCGGGGTTTGAGGACCTGCTGGAAATCGGACGGCAGAACCGTGCGGAACTGTACAACTTGACGCCGGGGCCGCGGCGGTTGTTGGCGGACCGAAAACTGTGTTTCGGGGTGCGGGAGCGGGCTTTGCATGATGGAACGGTGGCGCTGACGCCGTCCGCCGCTGAATTAAGCCGGCTGAAGGTGAAGCTTAAGCGGGCGCGGGTGAAGTCAGTGGCGATTTGCTTTCTGCATTCCTACCGTAATGCAGCGAATGAGAGGGCGGTGGGGGCGGCGCTGAGTGGCGATTGGTACTTGTGCACGTCGCACGAAATCAGCCCGGAATTTCGCGAGTACGAGCGGGGATCGACCACGTTCATCAATGCCTATGTTGGGCCATTGATGGAAAACTACCTGACGGAGTTGTCGCGGGCGCGGGGATACCGCATCGCCATTATGCAATCGAATGGCGGGTTTCTTTCGGCGGCGCAGGCTGCCAAACAGGCGGTACGGACGGTGCTCTCGGGTCCGGCGGGAGGGGTAGTGGGTGCGCTCGAAACGGCTCGGCACAGCGGTTACCGGCGGGTTTTGGGATTTGATATGGGCGGGACTTCTACGGACGTGAGCCTGGCGGATGGGGCTCCGCGGGAGAGCACGGAAGCAATGGTGGCGGGGTTTCCCATTCGCGTGCCGATGCTGGATATTCATACGGTGGGGGCGGGCGGCGGCTCGATCGCGCGGGTGGATGCGGGCGGGTTGCTGCACGTAGGGCCGGAGAGTGCGGGGGCCGATCCGGGGCCGGCAGGTTACGGCGCGGGAACGGAAGCGACGGTCACGGACGCGCACGTGGTGCTGGGGCGCATTGGCGCGGAGCAGTTGCTGGGCGGGGCGATGGCGATCGATGTCGCACGCGCGGGGAAGGCGATTGAGCGGGTTGGGAGGCAGATGAAGCTGGATCGCATCGCGGCGGCGGCGGGTATTTTGCGCGTGGTGAACGCCAACATGGAGCGGGCGATTCGCGTGGTGTCGGTGGAGCGCGGGTACGATCCTGGTGATTTTGCGCTGGTGGCGTTTGGGGGGTCGGGCGGATTGCATGCTTGTGAGATCGCCGGAGAGCTAGGGGTGGAGACGGTGATTGTTCCGCAGTATGCGGGAGCGCTGTCCGCGCTGGGAATGCTGATGGCCGATGCGGTGCGCGACTACGCGGCTGGGGTTTTGGAGCGCGAGGATCTGGAAAAACAGTTCGCGGCGCTGGAGCGGCGGGCGCGGCGGGAATTGCCGGGCGCGGAGATTGAGCGCTCGGCCGATCTGCGGTATCGGGGCCAGAGCTATGAGTTAAATGTTTCCTGGCCGGGAGCGGCGCGGGCATTTCAGCGGGAACATGCGCGAGTCTATGGGTACTCGACGCCGGGGCGCGAGATCGAGGTGGTCACTATTCGAGTGCGGGCGCGGCAGCGGGTGACGAAGCCGAAGCTCACGAGGGAACCCTTTCGCGGAGGGCGTGGGGAGACGCGGCGGGTTTGGGTGGAAGGTGCGTGGCGGGAGATACCGGCACTGCCTCGCGTTCAGGTGGGGGCCAGGCGTGTGGCTGGGCCGGCGTTGATTTTGGACTATGGGTCCACTACCTTGGTGCCGCCGCAGTGGCGGTATCGAAACGACCGCTTCGGAAATCTTATAATCAGCGCATGATCGAAATTGGCGTCCAGCCGCGGCGGAAGTCCGTTGTGATCGCTGAAGATGAGCCGGCACATTACTTGATTCTGGGCGATTTCGGCGGTCGCGCGACAGAGCCACTGGCGATCGATCGCGACAATTTTGACGCTGTCATGGAGAAATTGCAGGTCAGCATGGCGGGCGCTGCGTTTCGCGAGTTGGATGATTTTCATCCGGACAGCCTGTATCGCAAACTGGATTTGTTTCGCGAGTTCGACGCTGTGCCGGGGGTTGAGCGGCCGGATGCGGAGGTTCCGCAGGCTGACATCGGAGAGCTGCTGCGGCCCGCAAGCTTGCTGGAGCAGATCACGGAGGGCGGCGATCCGATGGAGCGGTATTTGCGGGAGTTGGCTCGCGCGGATGCTGCGGCGCCGGAGACGGCGGATCCGCAACGGGATGCCGCGCTCGACCAGCGCATGCGCGGCCTGCTGCATCATCCGCGGTTTCAGGCTGTCGAAAGTTCTTGGCGCGGGTTAGATTTTGTGATTCGCGGAGACGCGGACGATGGCGCGCGTTTTCGCATCGCACATTTTACGAAAGATGAAGCCGCGCGGGATTTGCTGGAGGTTAAGAGCCTGGGGGACACGCGCATGTACGCGCTGCTGGCCGCGCGGAAATGGCGGGCGGTGATTGGGCTCTACTCGTTTGGCGCGGAGGCGGCCGATATCGAATTTCTGGGCCGCATGGCGCTGCTGGCGTCACATATCAGGGCGCCGTTTATCGCGGAGGGGTCGGCGGGGATGGGGGATCACTGGGATGAGCTGCGGTCCATTCCAGAGGCGTCTTACTTGGGATTGGCGCTGCCACGTTTCCTGCTGCGTCTGCCTTATGGGGCGCGCACCAGCTCGATTGAATCGTTTCCGTTTGAAGAAATGCCGGGCGCGCCGGTGCATGGGGACTACTTGTGGGGGAATCCGGGACTGGCATTTTTGACGCTGTTGACGGCGGGCGGGGCGCTGAACATCGAGGGACTGCCGTTGCACACTTATCAGCAGGATGGAAAGTGGCACATGACACCCTGCGGTGAAGTGTGGATGACGGAAACCCAGGTGCTGGCTTTGATCAATCAGGGGCTGATGCCGCTGGTGTCCTTCAAGGACAGTGATCGCGTGCGGCTGGCTGGCTTCCGGGCGATCAATGGGGACGAGCTGGCGCTGGCTTAAACGTTACTGGCGGCGCGGGCGGTGGGGACTTTCAGTTGCGCTTCTTCCAGGCGTTTGGCTTCCTGCCAGGTGAAGATCATACGGTGGATGACGGTGAGATTGCCGAGGACGGCGATCACCCATAACACCGGCGCCATATGGTCGAAAAGGGCGCCGATGATGACCAGCACCACGCGTTCAGGGCGCTCCATGAAGCCTACTTTGCACATGGGGATGGAATTTTCAGCGCGGGCACGGGTGTAACTAATCATCACAGACGCGGCCATGGCCAGGGCTGTCAGGACCACATAGAAGGGCCGGTTAATGGAACCGTACCAGACCAACAGGCCGACGAGAAGGGCGCAGTCGGAGTA
>JALYJH010000075.1 GCA_030775415.1 Acidobacteriota bacterium
GCTATTGCTGGGGATCACCACCACATCCCCGTTTCCCACGTGAAAGTCTCTGAAATTTACGGGTTGAAGCCCATAGGCTTGCATATAGTATTGAAAGCCCCAGTGGCCTTCGAAACTCACGTTGATTGCGGGTTTACTCAAGCGATCATGCACGTATTGGGCTGCCTGGCGCGCCGAATTCGCCAAGCTAGCATCCGCCCACGTCACCCATAGGGCGACCGCGGCGGACAATGCCAAAGGCACAACCAACTTGGCCATCCGCAGCTTTCCCGCAAAGGCGCCGAGCGTTTCCAGCCGCCGGGCCAACAGGATAGCTACCGCCGGAATCATCGGCAGCACGGAGCGGGCGTTCACGGTCCAGTTCACGAAAGACGCGAATACCCAGGTTCCGACAACCCACAGGAGCAACAGTATGGAGTTGGCGTCCCGGTTGCGCCGCCCGTCCGCAAATGCCAGCGCCAGCGCGCCCAAACCGCTGGCGATGAACAAGGCCAGTTGCAAACTCAAAACGTTGCGGTGGTCAGGAGCGATGGAAGACGGCATATTCAATCCGTCCATCCTTACCAGCAATCCTAGGATTGCCGCGGCGGCACCCCCCAGAAAGAGGGCGCGACGGGACCAGACTAGCGGAGCAAACGTCAAGGCTGGCAGGGTACACCCGCCGGCAAAGCTGAGGCCCACAACCGCCTTATAGAATCCGACCGAGTTATTGGATTGCGCGTAGTCAGCCGCACCCCCCAGCAGGCCCCTGCCGTAGAGCGCTTTCGTCCAATATTCATAGCCCACCAAGGCCGCAACCGGCAGAAGCAGATAAAAAACCCAGCTGCCGACTCGCCGCTCGCGAGCGAGGGAATAAAGGAGCAGCAAAGGGATCAAAGCCACACCGAAATACTTAGTCAGCGCGCAGAGAGCGATCAGCAGGCCAGAAACGGCGAGGAGAGGCGGCCGCCTCCGCTCCATCCCTTCCAGCCAGAACAGAGTGGCGAAGATCCAGAGCGCCAGCATCGTGACATCGCACATGACGGTGGTACTCGATACCAAAAAACCGGGAGCCGCCAGCGTGGCCGCGCCGGCCAATAAGGGCCAGCGCGTGAACCTTCGCGCCAAGAAATAGGTTCCGAGAACCACCGCCAGAGCAGGCAGAAGAAACGCGCCGTGCAACGCAGCTTCCGACCAGCCCAAAATCTCGCCGGCGATAGCGATGTAGTAGGCGGCGAGAGGCGGGTTTTGGGTCACGTCGGACATCTGCTGCGGCTCCGTGTACCAAGTGACGATGAATCCGTAAGGATTTCCGGGATGGCGGGCGATCTGCTTTCCTGCCCAGACGAATAGGGGATCGTCTATATGGAAGGCTTTCCCAAGGAACGGCGTGAGGCAAGCCAGGACTAAGAGGGTGAGAATTAGCGGAGACACCCACTTCATCTTGGCGTCCAGGCGGATCGGTGCCACGCCAGCGTCAGGATGATCCGAACCCAGCTCACGCGCTTTTTTCTGACGGCTGTTTTTGGACGCACCGCTAGAAGGCGAGTACGCTTGCTTGCTCTCTGCAGCCGCCTTGTTGCGGCGCATTGCCATTAGTGTCCAGTTTACATGGATTGGCGTTCCGGCACCGAGGCCAGCTGCCGTGAACCGGTGGTTCCCTCTGTGCGAGGGGCAGGGCGTGACTTTGGCAAACTCCCTCAGTGCTGCGCCGCGCGCAAACGATCGAGTAGTTTCGCTATGGACGGGTCGGGCTGAATGCGTTGCACGGCCTCCAGATGCGGGATGGCTTCTGGTGCACGGCCTTGGTCGGCGAGCAACATTCCGAGCTTGGCGTGAGCCAATCGAGCCAGTCCTTCATTCGGTTGCAATTGGAGTGTGGCTTGGTACTCCTTGATGGCATCGGGAACGCGGTTGGGAATCCTCGACAGAGAGCCTGCGAGGCTAAAATGAGCTTCGGCGAAGCCGGGCTGGGCGCGAATGGCGGCTTCAAAATAAGGGACGGCAGCGAGGTAATTCTTGACTGTCATCTGGCAAGTGCCAAGGTTATAGATCGCGTCGGTCTGATCGGGCTTGAAATGAAGGGCCGCCTCAAAGTGGGGGATGGCGGCCGCGCAGTCCCCGCGCCTCACCAGAGCCGCACCGAGACCGTTATGCGCTTCGGCGCTGTCGGGCTTGAGACGCAGTGCCGCCTGGTAGTGTTTCACTGCATCGGGAATCCGCTCGGGAGTCTGCGAAAGAACAAAGCCCAGGTTGGTGTGCGCGTCGGTGTAATTCGGATTGATTTCCAACGCAGTTTCGAAGTGAGAGATGGCGTCGAGATTGCGCTGCACCGCCGTCAGGTACATGCCCAGATTGTTTTCGGCCAGCGAGTTGTGTTGAGTCACTTCGATGGCGCGCTGAAACAACGTCTCACTGTTCTTCCAATAAGCGGCTTCGCGCCAGGCGAGCGCCAGGCACGCCGAGCAGGAGACGGCGGCCGCCAGTGCGAGCAGCGGCTTGGTGCGTGGCCACTTCGCGGCCACGTCCGCTGCACCCCATGCCAGGACGATCGACAAACCAACCATCGGAATGTACATATAGCGGTCTGCGTGGGCCTGCGAGCCCACGTGCACCAAGCCGATGACGGGTAGAAGCGTTCCCAAATACCAGAACCAGCCCACCGCGAGATAGGGCCGCGTCCGCCAAGTTCCTAGCGCGCCAAATGAGATTGCCAGGATAACGGCGAACGCTGCTACCGGCTCACCTAGCGGGATCGACGGCGGGTAGGGATAATAAACCGCCAAGCGCGTGGGCCAAAACATTTGCCCTATATAGCCGAGGTACGAGACGAAAACATTTTCTATCCGCGTCGCCAGGGGGATCGACGCCAGGAATCCAGCCGAGCCTTGAACCACATAAGTCACTACGGAAGCGCCGGCCGAAAGGGCGATCAGCGGCAGCTTTTCCACAATCGTCATGGGCCATTGAGCCCGGCGTAGCGGCCACAGATCGAGCAGCCACAGCGTAAAGGGAAAGGTGACCAGCATCGGCTTGGACATGAGGCCGAGACAGAATGGCGCAACCACCGCCCAGTACCGTCCAAGGCTGGGCCTTTCCGTGTAACGCAGGTACGCATAGAGCGCGAGAAACCAGAAGAAGGCGCTGAGAACGTCCTTACGCTCGGCGACCCATGCCACCGATCCCACATGCAGCGGATGCAAAGCAAAAACAAAGGCAACGAACGCGCTCAACCCGCGCGCTCCCGTGACCCGCCGAAGCGACAGAAACAGGAGCAGGGCCGACAGCGCGTGGAACGAGACATTCACCAAGTGGTGCATTCCGCTCCGCATCCCAAATAACTGCACGTCTAAGATGTGCGAGAGCAGTGTCACAGGGATCCAGTTGCCATCCACCACAGCGGTGAGGGCCCACTTTACGCTGGCCAGAGTCAGTCCAGCCAAGACGTGAGGATTTTGGTACACGTACGCCGGGTCATCGTAATTTATGAAATCGAAGCTGGCGACTTGCGAATAAACAGCCAGCGACGATAGAAGCAGCCCGAGCCAGATCGCCACATCAAGAAGTGTTGGTTTCCCGGCTGGCGGTGCGATCCCGGAGGTGACTCTTTGAGATTGAGCTTCAGACGACTGGCCGGGGCGGGCCAATGGAGAATTTCTTTTGGCGGAACCGTGCTTTTTGGAAGCTGCGGGCGGCAGCCTTTCTGACGCCTGGTTCGACCTTTTGATGGCCCGGGACATATCTCGTTACTGGGTCAGCCGCGCAGCCGGCGGGAAGTGGCTAGGCTTTGACTATTACTCAATACTAAACAAACCGGAGCTTCTTTCGTTTAGAACGTTGGAGGGATAGGGTCCAAAACAGTTTCGGCCACCCTTACCGGATGGCCGAATGCCTGTAATGTTATTGGTGCGGAGGAGGGGACTTGAACCCCTACGAGATTGCTCCCGCTAGCACCTCAAGCTAGTGCGTCTGCCAATTCCGCCACCCCCGCGGGTGGAAACTTTCATGCCATACCGAAGACGGTCTCTGCCAATTACTTTTTCTGCTGCGGCGCCGGCGCCTGCTGAATCGGCACGTTGATGTTCTGTGGCTTGCCGGGTTTGCCGCCGACGATCGGGGTTGCGGTGATGGGAACGGTCCCGGGAGCCGCACCGCCGCCGCCCTTTTGCTGGGTTACCGGGACCACCTTCTGAAAGATCGCCGGGGAAGCCTTGCCGGAGCGCGTCGAAAGAACCGAGAGCGTCAGCGAAGTCACCATGAACAGCGCCGCGGCGATGGTAGTGGCCTTCGACAACACGGTGGCTGAGCCGCGCGGCCCGAACACCGTCTGCGAGCCCATGCCGCCGAAAGCGCCCGCCAGGTCAGCCGCCTTGCCGCTTTGCAGCAGCACGACTACCGCCAGAAACACGCACACAATGACATGCACAATTGTAATCAGAATGGTCATACGGCGATCCAGGAAAGAAATCTAATGACTATCGTAGCACGGCGCTTCATTTATAGGCGGCAATGCCGGTGACGCGCTCGCCTATCACCAGGGCGTGGATGTGATCGGTGCCCTCGTAGGTTTTGACGGTTTCGAGGTTGCACATGTGGCGCATGATGGGGTATTCGTCCATGATGCCGTTGGCTCCGAGAAGATCGCGCGAGGCGCGGGCACAATCGAGCGCCATGGCGACGTTGTTGCGCTTCAGCATGGAAATGTGGGCGGCGTCGGCTTGGCCTTTGTCCTTCAGGCGTCCTACCTGTAGCGCTAAAAGTTGCGCCTTGGTGATTTCCGTGATCATATCCGCCAGCTTTTCCTGCACCAGTTGATGCGACGCGATGGGCCGGCCGTCGAACTGTTTGCGCAGGACGGAATAAGAGCGCGCGGTCTCATAACAATCCATGGCCGCGCCGAGCACGCCCCAACCGATGCCGTAACGCGCTTGCGAGAGGCACGCCAGCGGCGCGCGCAGCCCCTTCGCTTGCGGAAGCAGCGCGCTTTCCGGAACGCGGCAGTTGCTAAAGGCAAGGCTGGAGGTCACTGAAGCTCGCATCGACAACTTCCCGTGAATTTCGGAGGCAGTGAATCCAGGAGTCCCGCGCTCCACTAAAAATCCGCGAATGCCGTCCTCGGCGAGGGCCCAGACCACGGCAATGTCGGCCACGCTGCCGTTGGTGATCCACGCCTTCTCGCCGTCGAGCACCCAGTCCGCGCCTTGGCGCCGCGCGCGCGTCAACATGCCGGCGGGATTCGATCCAAAACCGGGCTCGGTGAGTGCGAAGCAACCCATCGTCTGGCCGCTTTGCAGGGCCGGGAGCCAGCGCTGCTTCTGCTCGTCGCTGCCGAAGGTCAAGATCGGGTACATCACCAGCGCGCTCTGCACGCTGATGAAACTACGCAGCCCGGAATCGCCGCGCTCGATCTCCTGCATCACCAGCCCGTATTCGACGTTGCTCATCTCCGCGCAGCCGTAGCCTGCGATGTTTGCTCCCAAGAAGCCCAGCCGGCCCATTTCCGGAACCAGCTCCGCCGGGAAGCGCGCGTCGCGGAAGCAATCGCGGATCAGCGGGAGCACGCGTTCATCCACGAACTGGCGCGCGGTTTGGCGCACCAGCAACTCCTGTTCGGAGAATTGCGAATCGATCAGCAAATAGTCGACGCCGGGGAATCGGGACATGCGCGACTATTTTAGCGCGCGGCCCTCGCGGAGCGGGGTGGAAGTCCGGATGACATGTGAAGTCCGGATGACATGCTACGATGGCCGGGAATGTTGTTCGCCTTTCCGCTTCTGTGGGCGGCGGGCGCCGTCGCAGCGTTTTTCTACGCGCAAGACCGGGGCATCCCGTGGGCGACCGCGCTGGCCGTGCTGCCCGCCTTCCTGTTGGAAGTCAGCCTGTATTTCACGATGGGCGTGGAGCGCTTGCGCCTGCGTTTGGAAAAACTGCCTCCCGCGGGAGTTGCCGTGTCGCTAGTGATCGCTGCCGTGGCGCCCTACACCCTAGCGGCGCTGGCGCTGCGGCATTTTTCTTGGCACTCGCTTGGCGTGATCACTGCGTTAGCGGTAGTGGCAGCGTTCTGGTATGTAGTGTTCCCGCACCAGACCGCGGTCGACATCCTATTCCTGATCTTCATCGCCGCCGTGTGGCTTTCGCGCGCGATCCCACCGCTCTACCCCAGTCCCCTCGACGCGCTGCCCTTAGGAGCGCTCGGCCAATTGATGTGGTTCCGCACCGGACTCTTCGCCATGCTCAGCGTGCGCCGCATGAAGAATATCGGCTTCGGATTCTGGCCCGCCGCGCGCGAATGGAAACTCGGGGCTCTCTACTTCTTAGCCCTGGCCCCCGCCGTCGCCGCTGTCGGCTGGGCCATCCACTTTACCAGCCCGCACATGCACTATGCGAGCTGGGCACGCACAACGCTGATCGGACTCGCCACCTTCTTCGGCATCCTATGGGTAGTCGCGCTGGGCGAAGAATTCTTCTTCCGCGGCCTGCTGCAACAGTGGATCACCGCGTGGCTGCACAACGATTGGGCCGGACTGCTGCTGACTTCCCTGCTCTTCGGGTCGGTGCACCTGTGCTACCGCCCGTTCCCGAATTGGCGCATTGCCACGCTCGCAGCCGTCGCCGGCGTCTTCTACGGCCTGGCCTACCGCCAAGCCCGCAGCATCCGCGCATCGATGGTGACGCACGCTTTGACGGTTACGGCGTGGCGGTTGTTTTTTAGTTAAGTTGTGGTCCCGCAAGTACAGTCGAAGACTGGCCCGCTAAGGCTGTCCGGCTGGGCCACTATTGGTCAACCTCCGAAGCTCGGGGGCATTAGATATACTCGTGGCGGAAGCTTTGGCTAAGTCGCCAATCGCGGCTTCAGCCAACTGAGTTTGGCCCTTCGTGGTTATTACCCAACCCAACTTGTGCCGCGAAGAACCTTGAAGTGTTTGGATCCAGACCGTCCGGCCGGCCTCGTCCTGAATTGTCCACTCCACAAGGACCACCAATTCGCGCTGGGAGGAACCGAGGAGCGGTTGCGTAGCATTAATTTCAACAAATCTCGGAATCAAAACGACCTGAGCCATGCGAGTTCCCACAGCCGCTATCTTCTCCACCCGCTTAAGACTGGAAAAGACTCCACTCAGTTCAGTCTCAAACTGAGAGCAAGCCGCCTTGCCTACGTGAAGGACATCTTTGAGCGCAAGAGACTGTCGCTTCTTGGTGGCGCAAAACTCCGGTGAAAGAACCAGTTCCGCGCTTAGCGGTAGTTTGCTAAACCTCGTGTCAGGCTGTGCAATGGGCGTTTGGGCGGATGCGGTCAACTCGATCAGAAGCAAGCCGAAGCACATACCAATAGGCAATCTAATCAAAAATGGATGCACAGTAAACTTATGTACCTTTCTGCGCGCTAAAAAGCCAAATCGATGATCACTGTTTCGCCGCTCTCGGAAAGCTTCAACGGGATACTGAGGTTAATCTTGCCTCGTAACGAATGCTGCCAGTGTGCAGGAACGAATATAAAACCGTGCGCCGAGGTTCCGGGAGACAGCGTAGTGCTTTGCAGTTCGCTTTTCAAAACGTTCTGTCTGAGTTCTTTATACTTGGAGGCCATGGCGGCTGCCATGATTCCGTAATACGGCAGGTACGATGCAACGGCGAGGGCCTTGTCCTCCCTTGAAGGTCTGGACGGGTTCGCGAGAGCGGACCCCGAATGCCCTGCTGGACTATACATCAGGCCTTCCTTTCCCAGCAAGAAACTACCAGTCGTAGTCTGATTCTCTAAAAAGAGAAAGACTGGAACGTATCCCCTCGATTTAAAATCTATTCCGAAATATTTGAGTTGGTCCCGCGGATCTTCCATCGGCAGAGCGGCGGCTGCGAGACCCGACTTCGTGACCACATTGGCGTATTCAGTTATAGGTTTTACTGGATATTCGGGGAAAGAGGCTGCTGCGCCGGAAAGAGCCACCGTAAATAGAAGCGCGTACTTGCTCCGCATTTAACCCACTCAGTATATATCTTTGGGGTGGAGAACTCCTAAACCCCGACCGATGTCCTCAATAGCCGCAGATTTCCGGTGAGTTTCATGTAACTCAAATCCTCGGCGCAAAAGACTTCACCAGCGCGCATCGGCTGTCCGTCGATTTCTCCCTCGCCCTCAATCGCGATTAGGAGCATGTGACCGGATGCCGGAAGCGTTAGCGCGCCTTCCACTTTCAAAGGTTGCGTGACGAAGTAGTCGCACTCCACCTGCTCTGCTCGCCGCGCGTCATGCGAGCACAAATTACTCACTGCCAGCGCGCTATCCAGATGCAGCTCGCGGCCGCGGCCGTAATCGAAGAAGCGGTACGTGATATCTGACTGCTGCTGGATCTCGCAAATCGTCAGTCCCGCGCCGATCGCGTGCACCGTGCCAGCGGGGATGAAGAAAGTATCGCCTGGCTGGGCGTCGAACCACTCGAGCATACTCATAATGCTCCCGTCGAGCGCGCCGGCACGGGCTTGCTCGCTGGTCACGGGCTCACGGAATCCGGCGGCGATCTTCGCGCCGGGCTCGGCTTTCAGTACGTGCCACATTTCGGTTTTGCCGGGCGAGTTGTGGTGGAAGCGCGCGTACTTGTCGTCAGGATGAACCTGCACCGACAGGTTCTCCTGGGCGAACAAAAACTTCACCAGCAGGGGGACTTCCGGGGTTTCAAACCACACCTCGCCGATGGGAGACGGCCCGGCCGTGGCGCGCGCGTTGGGGAACCACGGCTCCAGATGGCGGGTTCCCCAGGGGCGTTCGCGAAAACTCGGCTCCAGTTTGCGGAGCGGCATGATCTGCTCTAGCGCGTCCTTAGAGGCGCGCGGCGATGAAGCGCTGCAAGCGGTCGAGGCCGCGCTCCAACTCCTTCATCGAAGTGGCATAGGAGATGCGGATG
>JALYJH010000076.1 GCA_030775415.1 Acidobacteriota bacterium
ATCCTGGCCATCGCCGCAGCCGCGGGATTGGCTCTACCCTTGCGCCGCCTGACGCGCCGCCGCACCGTCGGGACCGCCGAAGCCTCCTTCCCGCAATTCGAACAGCGGCTCACCACGTTCGCCGAACGAGACGCCCAAGATCCCTTTATCGAACTATTGGCGGCGGACACCCTCAACGTCGCGCAGTCTGCTGAACCGAAACTGTTGGTGACGGACAGGCGGCTTCAGGTATCACTGGGCGCGACCATCGCCGCGGTTATCGTTCTGGTCTGGATCATCGCCTCCGGACCTGGTTTTCTTGGCTATGGCGCGTCGCTGCTGTGGACCGGCGCACACTCCGATAAACCTGCTCTGTATGACCTGCGTGTAACGCCCGGAGACGCGGTAGTGCGCCGCCACGACGATCAATTGATTTCGGCACTACCCATTGGCCTAAACTCACCGCGAGTGAAATTATATGCGCGCTTTCAAAGTTCCTCCGAGTGGGAAGAGATTGCCATGCAGGCGCAGGCCGCCGGGAATTTCGCGGGCGGCTATCAATTTCTTTTTGCCGGGTTGCCGGAAAACGTCGAGTACTACGTCACCGCCGGAGCGATGACGTCGAAGCATTTCAATATTCGTGTGTCCGATCTACCCACCGTGAAACAGATCCGCGTCACCTATCATTACCCGGCATGGACCGGCATGCCCGCGGAAATCGAAGAGCGCGGCGGCGATCTGCGCGCCGTGGTTGGAACCGAGGCTGAACTGGATGTCTCGACCGACCGGCCGTTGGTGGGCAGCCAACTCCAACTCGACAGCGGACAGCACATTCAACTCAGCGGCGGTCAGAATAACATTTATCACGGAACCGTGAAGATGGATCGCGACGGCGTGTATCATGTCGCCGGCGTCGACAGGGGACAGCCGGTTCGCATCAGCGAGGATTTTTTCATTGAAGCACGCAAAGCGGACCCGCCGCAGATTTCGATGACTCGCCCCAGCCGCGGTGACTACCGCGCCAGCCCTATTGAAGAGGTGACTCTTGCAGCCAAGGCGGTAGGAGAGTATGGGCTCCACGGCGTGGCCCTGCACTATTCGGTGAACGGTGCCCCCGAGACCACCATAGACCTGCTGAAGCAAAAGGGAGCGAAGCAAGCCGACGGCTCGACCACACTTTCACTCGAAACTTTCAAGCTTGTCCCCGGCGATCTGGTGAGCGTTTACGCCACCGCCAAAGACGGCAACTCCGAAGCGCACACCGACATGATATTCATTCAGGCCGAGCCGTTTGAGCGTGAGTTTTCACAATCGCAGCAATCGGGCGGAGGGGGCGGCGGCGGAGGCGGTGGCGGCGATCCCTCTGAGCAGATTTCGCAGCGCGAGAAAGAAATCATCGCCTCCACTTTCAAGCAGCAGGGCGATAAGCACGCAACCGCGCAACAAGCAACAGATATTGCCAAGCTCTTATACCAGTCACAATCCACCTTGCACGATCAGGCCGTCACGCTTTCCGGGCGACTGCAAGCACGCGAGCTGACCAGCGAAGTGCAGGCCATCAGCGACTTTCAGAAAGATATGCTCGCTGCCTCGACCGCGATGGAACCGGCCGCTCAGCAATTACAGCAGCAGAAATGGAAGGACGCGATTCCCAACGAGCAGAAGGCTCTGCAATACCTGCTCCGAGCGGAGGCTACTTTCCGGCAAATTCAAATTGCCTTCGGAGCTGCGGGCGGCGGAGGCGGAGGGGGCGGCGCAGCACGCGACTTAGCAAGCCTTTTCGATCTCGAACTTGATACCGAGAAAAATCAATACGAGACGCGGCAGCCTCCGGCGACGAGTGCCGAACAGAGGGCGCAGGAAATCGACGACGCACTGAAGAAACTCGACGAACTCGCCCGGCGCGAAGAGGACCTAGCCCAGCAGCAACGCAACGGCACGCAAACAGCGGAACAAAAGTGGCAACAAGAAATGCTGCAGCGTGAAGCCGAGCAACTCCAGCGGCAGATGGAGCAACAGCAGGGCAAACAAGGACAACAAGGACAACAGGGCGGCCAGAAAGGTTCCGCTTCCGGTCAAGGCGGCGGCCAAAGCGGCCAGAGCGGGCAAAGCGGCTCACAGGCGAATAGCGCTCAAGCAGCCGGTGACCGCCAACAGGCGGCTCAACAGGCGCTTGACCGTCTACGGCAAGCCAATGATGATATGCGGCGCGCAGCTTCGCAAGGCGCCAGCGCGGCCGACTCCCGCCGCGCGGCCGAGCGTTTGCGCGAAGCCACCGATCTATTGGGCCATACGCAGCAGCAGGACGCCGCCGGGCGTCTCAACTCGATGGCGCAGACTGCCGATCAATTGGCAGCTCAGCAAAAGCAGCAAGCGGACCGGGTGCGCGATCTGGTAGCGCAGCAGAATGCGGCGCGCACCTCGGGCAAAGAGCCAAACAATCCTTCCACGCGCGACATCGACAAGATGGTGAGCGATCGGCAACAGGTAGCGGATGAACTGGCGCGGCTCACCCAGCAAATCCGGGGTGCGGCGCGTGAACTCTCGAGCACCCAGCCCGCGGCTTCAACCAAGCTGCGCGGAGCTCTCACAGGCGTCGACGACAGCGATCTCAATACCCGGATGCAGCGCAGCTCAGATTGGATGCGCAGCGGCAACTTCTCAGATCCGGCCGAGACCGCGCTCACGAACGATTTGCAAAAGTTAGGCCAGCAAGTCCGGGACGCCGCTCGCGCATTGGGCAACGGCCAGCCCACCTCGAAGGAAGCGTCGATTAATCGCGCCATGGACGATCTCGCCCGTCTGCGAGACCAACTCGCGGGTCTCGGCCAAGGATCCAACTCTCAAGGCAAGCCTGGTCAGCCCGGAAGCCAACAATTCCAAAGCGGACCCCTCTCGCGCAGTGGACAAGCGGGACAGGGTGGTCAGGGCGGCGAGCAGTCAGGGCAGTCCACGCAAGGTGGTCGCAGTGGCGGGGGCCAAGCGGGTCAGATAGGCAACCGTGCCGCTGGCGGGGGCAACGCGATTGCCGGTGGCGGAGCCAATCGCGACGGCAACGTGGTCGGCGGCGTGGATACCGGCGATACGCGTATTACGGGCCGGCCAGTCGCACCGCGGCAAGGGCCCAATCCTGCCGATGCCCAACGTCAAATCGACCAGGGGTTGAACCTTTTAAACCAGATTCGCGCCGCTGTACAGGACGGTCCCGAAGCGCGCCAGCAATTGCAATCGCTGATCGAGCAGATGCGCAACCTGGACCCAAGCCGTTTTCCCGGGAACCCTGCCCTTGTCGAGCAGATGCATCAGCAACTGGTCAGCGGGGTGGACATGCTGGAGCTCCAACTGCGCCATCAGCTGGACGAAAGCCGCAGCGGCACCATTCGCACGATAGATCCCGCTAAAGTCCCCGCGGGCTACCAAGAGTCTGTGGCGGAGTATTACCGCAAGCTGTCCAGTGGCGCCCGCTAGGGGAGATGAATCCGATTTTTTCTCAGGGCTTGCCGGCGTCCTGGCACTGCTTGTTATTCAGGAAGATATCGCTCAATAACATCCGTTGCATCTTCACCGGCTTCTTGTCGTCTGGCCGGGTCACCCAGATATGCTTGTCGTCGTAGCTGAGCGGGATCGTTTCGCCCGGCGCATCCCAAACCCTCCAAGCCTTATGCACGCGGGTTAAGTAATTCTTCGATTTGTCTTGCCAGTTTAAGACCTCAGTTCTCTGGTAACCGATCAAACGCTTATCGCCGGCGGCGAAACAGTAATAGTAGTAACTCGGCCCCAAAAAGCAGTTGTCGCAAAGCACTTCCGCATGATCCAGCAATTGCGCTTGCGCCTGCTGGCGGTCCGCGGCGGCGCCGAACAGGGCCGGCGCGGCAAGCCCCCACATCAGGAGAAAACTTCGAAAACCGCAATACGCCTTCATGGTCCAATCGTACAACGTGGCGGTCCTAGCCGAACGGCATATAGGTGGGCTTAAGCGCGCGGCTCATCTTAGACAATAAACGGGCATAAGCCGTTCGGAAGTACAATAAATTCACGTGGTTTGCTACGATGTGTTGTTTCTGCGGCACGGTAAGCCCGACGGTGACTTGCTTTTATAAGTGGTCGCCAATGATGATCTGAGCCTCTCTTGGCGTGAAGGCGTTACTTAGAGGCGTTCGCATCAGTCATTACAATAGGCCCTTTGAATGACGACAAAAACTAACCCATCTGACGTGAAAACACTGCCGGAAGGGGATCGCCTGGACTCGCCGGGCCAACATAACATCGCCCCGCCCGGCGCTCGGCCAAAAAGACGCGGTCTTATCTGGGTGGTGTTGCTATTAATTGTCGCGGGCGTCGCGGGCTACGCGGTGTGGCGCGCGGGCCGTCCCGCTACTCCCGGGTCAGGCCAAGGCGCTGCCGGTGGAGGACGCGGAGGCGGAGGTGGCGGACGCGGTCCAGTAGGTCCCGTGCCCGTAGTCTTAACGAAGGTCGGGCGCTCCAGCATCCCGGTGTACCTCAACGGACTGGGCAATGTCACGGCCTTTTACACGGTTACGGTCAAGTCGCGCGTCGACGGGCAGTTGATGAAAGTGGATTTTAACGAAGGCGATCTGGTGAAGCAGGGCCAAGTTCTCCTTGAAATTGATCCGCGCCCCTATCAGGTTCAACTCGATTTGGCGCAAGGCACGCTGGCTCACGATCAGGCGCTGCTCGACAACGCGAAGGTGGATCTCGAACGTTATAAGATGTTGCTGGCTACGGACGCCATTCCAAAACAACAGTTGGATACGCAAACGGCGTTAGTGGCGCAGTATCAGGGCAATATCAAGCAAGATACCGCGAATATCGACAACGCCAAGCTGCAACTCACGTACGCTAAGGTAACTGCTCCTATTACGGGCGTTGCCGGTCTTCGATTGGTAGACCCGGGCAACATCGTTCACGCCTCCGATGCGAATGGCATGGTGGTGCTGACGCAGCTCCAGCCGATCTCCGTAATGTTTACCATCCCCGAAGACAGCCTTCCGCAGGTGGTTCAAAAGCTGCGAGCAGGCGCGCATCTGCCGGCCGATGCATACAACCGCGACAATTCCAAAAAGATCGCGTCGGGAACTCTGGTAACGCTGGACAATCAAATCGACGCCACCACCGGCACTTCAAAACTGAAAGCTGTTTTTCCGAATACGGACAATGCACTCTTCCCGCAGCAATTCGTGAACGTACGATTGCTGGTCAATACGCTGAGCAACCAACTGGTGGTCCCTAATGTCGCCATTCAGAACGGCCAGCAGGGCACGTTCGTGTATGTGGTCAACCAGGATTCGACCGTACACTTGAAACCAGTGCAAGTGGGCATAACCACTGAGACCACCACGCAAATTCTCGGCGGGCTAACGGAAGACGATCGCGTGGTGGTGGATGGCACAGACCGTCTGGTCGAAGGTGCTACGGTTCGCGTGCGCAAAGCGGGAGAACTTGCTAATCCCGCGGGCTTTGACCCCAACGCTGGCGGTGGACGCGGCGGCGGACGCGGCGGGCGCGGCGGCAAGCGCGGCGATGGCAGCAAGGGTGGTGGAAACTTCAAAAAAGGTCAGGGCGGAGCCGATTCCCAGTGAGCCCTTCGCGCATCTTCATTCTGCGGCCGGTGGCGACCTCGCTAATGATGGCGGGCGTAGTGCTCGTCGGCTTCGTTGCTTTCCGGCAACTGCCGGTATCGGCATTGCCGCAGGTGGATTACCCCACCATTCAGATCCAGACCTTTTACCCAGGCGCGAGTCCTGAGGTGGTCACTTCATCCATCACCGCGCCTCTCGAAAAACAATTCGGGCAGGTCCCGGGCCTGACGCAAATGACCTCGATCAGCTCCTTTGGCAGTTCGCTGATCACTCTACAATTTTCTCTGGATCTCAGCATCGATGTGGCCGAGCAGGAGGTGCAGGCAGCCATCAACGCGGCCACCAGTTTTCTGCCTACAAACCTGCCGGTGCCGCCGGTCTATAGTAAAACCAATCCCGCGGATGCGCCAATCCTGACGTTGGCGCTTACGTCGTCGACCGTTCCCTTACCCAAAGTGGAAGAGCTGGCCGAGACCCGCATGGCGCAGCGAATTTCACAGCTCAAAGGCGTCGGTCTGGTGAGCATCAGCGGCGGGCAACGGCCGGCTGTGCGCGTGCAAGCCAATCCCACCGCGCTCGCGTCCTACGGCATGAGCCTCGAAACTTTGCGGACAGCGCTGGCTAGCGCCAACGTGAACCAAGCCAAGGGCAATTTCGACGGTCCCGCTCAGGCGTGGACCATCAACGACAACGACCAATTGCAGGCGGGAGCCCAGTACGGCCCCATCATCATCGCCTACCGCAACGGAGCCCCGGTGCGCATCTCGGACGTTGCGACAGTGATTGACGGCGCTGAAAACACCAAGCTCGCCGCATGGGTGAATGCTGAGCGCGCGATTATTTTGAACATCCAGCGCCAGCCTGGCACTAACATCATCAGCGTCGTCGATACCATCCAAGCATTGCTTCCCCAGATTAAAGCCTCACTGCCCCAGGGTATCGACGTGCAGATTATCAGCGACCGTACCACTACCATCCGCGCCTCTGTGGAAGATGTCGAATTCGAATTGCTGCTCACTACGGCGCTGGTCGTGATGGTGATCTTCCTGTTCCTGCGCAGCGCGTCCGCCACGATCATTCCGGGGATCGCCGTGCCGCTCTCCCTGGTGGGAACCTTTGCCGTCATGTACGTGCTGGGCTATAGCCTGGACAACCTCTCTTTAATGGCGCTTACCATCTCCACCGGCTTCGTCGTCGACGATGCCATTGTGATGATCGAGAATATTTCGCGCTACATGGAAATGGGCGATAACGCGATGCAGGCCGCGCTGAAAGGCTCGGCCGAAATCGGCTTCACTATTGTGTCGTTGACAGTTTCGCTAATCGCCGTACTAATTCCACTGCTTTTCATGGCGGATATCGTCGGCCGCCTGTTTCGTGAATTCGCCGTGACACTGGCCGTGACCATCATGTTCTCGGCGTTCGTTTCACTTACGTTGACGCCCATGATGGCCGCTCGCATTCTGAAGCATAAGCCGGAATCCGAGCAAGGGAAGCTTTACCGCTGGTCTGAAGCGTGTTTCGTCAAAACGATAGAAATGTACGGGCGCATGGTGCGCGTGGTACTGCGCCATCAGCCGCTCACCCTGCTTGTGGCGCTGGCTACCCTGGGCCTTACGGTATACCTTTACATCATTGTGCCGAAAGGCTTTTTCCCGGTGCAAGACACCGGGGCCATCCTGGCGATCTCGCAGGCGCCTGAAACGGTGTCGTTTCCGGCCATGTCTAAATTACAGCAGGATTTGGTGACGGTTATCCGGCAGGATCCCGCGGTTGAGAATCTCACTTCCTTCATCGGCGCTGACGGGGTGAACACTACCATGAATAGCGGCCGCATTCAGATCACGTTGAAGCCGCTAGCACAGCGCGCTGGCGTTTCCGCGACGGATGTGATCCGGCGCCTGGAACCTAAGGTGCAGCAGGTACCCGGCATTGAGCTCTTCATGCAGCCGGTTCAGGATCTCACGGTCGAGGACCGCATCAGCAAAACACAATACCAATACGCGCTCGATGCACCCGATAAGACGCTGCTCGATACCTGGGTTCCGCGCCTGCTCGATAAAATGAAGCAATTGCCGGAACTGCGCGACGTCGCCAGCGACCAGCAGAATAACGGCCTTGGGCTGGAGGTCCACATTGACCGGGATACCGCTGGACGCCTGGGGATTACCCCGCAGAACGTCGACGACGCTCTTTACGATTCTTTCGGCCAGCGCCAGGTCTCGACCATTTATACGCAGACCAATCAGTTCCATGTGATTCTTGAAGTGGCACCGCAGTACCGCAGGGATGCCTCAGCCCTCGCAGACATGTACGTGCCGATTGGATCAGCGTCGGCCAATCTTGCGTCCACCATCGCGCTCGCCGGCACCAACACTGCTCTCACCGGCGCGGCCGCGCTGCCGCCAGCTCCCCTACGGAGCATTGTGACCGCTTCCGAGGTTCCCTCTCCTATCACTATTAATCATCAAAGCCAATTCCCGGTGGTTACGCTGTCGTTCAATCTGGCGCCCGGGGCGTCGCTGGGAGCAGCGGTTGAGCATATTCAGCGAGTCACTCGTGAGCTCGGCATGCCCGCCAGCATTGAGCCGAGCTTCCAAGGAACCGCGCACGCTTTTGAATCGTCGCTCGCCAATGAGTCTCTGCTGATTCTGGCCGCGATCGTAACCGTATACATCGTACTGGGCGTGCTTTACGAAAGCTTCATCCACCCCGTCACCATTCTTTCCACGCTGCCCTCAGCGGGAGTGGGCGCCATCTTAGCTTTGGTTGTGTTCCATCAGGATCTGGATGTCATCGCGCTTATCGGCATCATCCTGCTGATCGGGATTGTGAAGAAAAACGCCATCATGATGATTGACTTCGCGCTCGAAGCCGAGCGCGTGGAAGGCAAGCCTCCCGAAGAGGCCATCTATCAAGCCTGCCTGCTGCGCTTCCGTCCCATTATGATGACCACCATGGCCGCGCTGCTGGGCGCCGTGCCTCTGGCTTTCGGCAGCGGCGTTGGCTCCGAATTGCGCCGCCCGCTGGGCATCTGCATCATCGGCGGACTGCTGGTCAGCCAGGTACTGACCCTGTTCACGACGCCCGTGATTTATTTGTTCTTCGGGCGGATTGCCGCCTGGGTCAGCTCGCATACTTCTTCAAAACACGAGCGCTTGGTTACCGCGCCTGATCTGACATAAATCGGAAATCACATGAGCATCTCCCAGCCATTTATTCAGAGACCGGTAGCCACCACGCTCCTGTTGATTGCACTGACGCTTGCGGGCAGCATTGCCTATACCCT
>JALYJH010000077.1 GCA_030775415.1 Acidobacteriota bacterium
GTTGTGGAGGCCGCTGAACCGCCGCCGGCCCTGGTTCGACACATCTGGCGCAATACCCTGGTAGGGGTGTTGGCCGCCGGATGGATTGCCGTGGCGATTTTCCTCTCATTGCCGAAATCGCAGCCGGCCGGTGCGACGGCTCCCTTGGTGGTCGACTCCGCGGTTCCCGCTACGCCTGCGCCGGACCCCGCGGCTGCGCAGCCGATTGGGCAACGGCCTACGCCCGCCCCGGTGACGGCGAATCCGGCGCCCCCGAAGACGCCGCCGGGTCCAACGGAAGTTCCTTTTGAGCTAACCACTACACCAGCGGGCGCTGAGGCGGTGTTCGATGGGAATCCGGAGTTGAAGTGCACCACGCCTTGCAACTTAAATCTGGCGCTGGGACGGCATACGTTGCTGCTGAAGAACCCGGGGTATCGCGATACACAGCGGGTGTTCACTCTCCCGAGCGATCCCGGACTGATCGTGAATCTGGAAGCCGCAGCGGGCACGTTGAGTCTGGTCACCAATCCAGCGGGGCTCACGGTGATCATCGACGGGCAAGAGCAAAGCCGCAAGACCCCGGCGAATTTCTCGCTGCCGGTGGGCGAGCATCGCGTGCAGGTGCTGCGCGGCGCGGAGAAGCAGGAGTTTACAGCGCAAATTCGCGACAACGTGGTCAGCCAGAAGAATATCGACTGGGGCCCGTAGGCTATTCGTGAACCGACGTGTCGAGGAACGCGCGCAGGCGGTGGCTGCGCGAGGGATGGCGCAACTTGCGCAGCGCCTTGGCTTCGATCTGGCGGATACGTTCGCGAGTGACGGCGAAATGCTGGCCCACTTCTTCGAGTGTGTGTTCGCTGCCGTCCTGCAGGCCGAAACGCATCTTCACAATTTTCTCTTCGCGCGGGCTGAGGGTCTTGAGCACTTCGGCCGTCTGCTCACGCAGGTTCAAATTGATGACGGCTTCTGAAGGCGAAACCACGCGGCGGTCGATGATGAAGTCGCCGAGATGCGATTCTTCCTCCTCGCCGACGGGGGTTTCGAGCGAGATGGGCTCTTGAGCGATGCGCAACACTTTGCGCACTTTACCCACGGGCAAATCCATTTTGACCGCTAACTCCTCGGTGGTGGGCTCGCGGCCAAGATCCTGTTGCAACTGGCGCTGCATGCGCACCAGCTTGTTGATGGTTTCGATCATATGCACCGGGATGCGAATGGTGCGCGCCTGATCGGCGATGGCGCGGGTAATCGCTTGGCGCACCCACCAAGTGGCGTAGGTGGAAAACTTGTAGCCGCGCAGGTAATCGAATTTGTCGACGGCCTTCATCAGGCCGATGTTGCCTTCCTGAATGAGGTCCAGGAATTGCAGGCCGCGGTTGGTGTAACGCTTGGCGATGGAGACTACCAGGCGGAGGTTGGCTTCGATCAACTGTTTCTTCGCGACCTCAGCCTCCTGCTCGCCGCGTTCGACGATTTGTAGGGTGCGGCGGAGTTCGGTGGCGGTGGCGCCGGATTCTTCTTCGAGCTGTTGAATGCGCTGGCTGAGCTGTTTGAGCTCCTTGCGAAGAACGGTGGATGCACCGTTGGCGCCGTTCGCGGGAGTTTCAAGTTTGCGCTGCAGGCGCGCGATTTCGCGCTCGATGGGGCGCAGTTGTTCGACGACGTTGCGCAGATTGCCGCCCAACGCGCGGCGCGTGCCGGAAGTAAATTGAATACCGCGGATCAAGCGCGAAATCACCACCATGGTGCGCGCCAGGCTCCAGCGCAGCGTGCGGTGCATCTTGGGCTTCATGCTGCGCGAGATGGCTTGCAGCTTCTGGCGGAATTGCTGGGCCTTGCGGTAATTCTTGTCTATTTCGGCGATGACAGCCAGAAGTTCTTCGGCGCGCTCGGGAAGAATATCGTCGGCGACCACCAGGTCCGGCATGATCAATACGTCGCGGATCACGGTGGGATCTTCGCGCAGCATCTCCGGCATTGCCAGAATCTCGCGAATCACCAGAGCCGACCGGGAAATGGCTTTGCGTACGGCGGCCTGCCCGCGCTCAATGCGTTTGGCGAGTTCGATTTCACCTTCGCGCGTAAGCAGCGGCACCGATCCCATCTCGCGTAGGTACATGCGCACCGGATCGTTGGTTTTGTCGTTGAGCTCCTGGACAAGATCAAGTTCGCCCGGCTCCTCGGCGTCTTCCGTTTTTTTGTCGAACTCAGCTTTGGGTTCTTCGAGGATCTCGACGCCGGCGGTGTCGAGCTCCGTGAGCAGATCGTCGAGTTCGCGGCCGCCCGGATAATCTTCAGCGAGCAGATCGTTGACTTCGTCATACAGCACGTAGCCCTTCTGCTTACCCGCGCTCATGAGCTGCTTCATCCGTCCGAATTTTTCGCTGCCTGCCACGCCTGCATCAACCCCATTTATCGCGATTCCGATTGCCGGAACTCACGTCACGCGGTAGCCACCAGTGTACAACACCGTCTCACCGCATCCTTGGCACTCGTGCGTCACCCATCGCGCTTGACTTCTTGTTCCAAGCGTTGTAACTCGGCGGTCCAGTGAAGCGCTTCCTCGGACCGGCCTTCGCGTCCCGCGGTCTTCACGCGAGCACGCAATTCTTCAAGCTGGCGGCGCTGGAAATTGGCTTGCAACTGCCGCAGGCAAGCGTCGGCCTGCGCTAAACACTCGTTGTCATCTCCTATCTCATCGGCTGCGGCAATGTCATGCAGTAGGGTGCGTCCCGCCTCACTCAGGCGCGCATCCAGGGCGGCAAAATTGACCGGACCGGCCTCCGCTATTTGCCTTAGTGTGTCAAGAACTTCGCGGGTGGTAAAGCCTGCGGTCATCGCTCCCGGAAGGCGCGGTAGAATTCGTTGGCGAGTCTCTTCGCTTGATAGAAGCGCATTCAATAAGATCCGTTCGAGCGCTGGAATCTGGATGACGGTGCGCTTGGGCTGCGGCGCGCCTACTTGCCCGGGCGCGTGCCGTTCCGTGGCCGCTTTCTTGAATTGCTCGAGCACCAGACCAGCTTCGACGCCTAAGTAGCCCGCGAGATCGCTGGCGATGGCGGCGCGTTCGAGTTTGTCTGAAATCTTCTGCACCGCCGGCAGCAAAAACTTGAAAGCGTCCATGCGGCCATCGGCGCCGCGCATGTCGAATTTTCCGCGGGCGCGGTCGGCCAGCCAGTGGAAGTAACTACTGGCAGAATCGAGCTGTGCTCGATAGGCCTCGGAACCAAACTGCTTCACATATTCATAGGGATCGAGCTTGGGACTGGTAGCGTCACCCGCCCCGCCTCCGAAGGCCAGGACTCTCACATGCAAGCCTTCATCGAGCAGGAGCTGGATGGCGCGTTCGGCGGCGTTAGCGCCAGCGTCGTCGGGATCGAAATTAACCACCACGGTGTCGGCGTGGCGGTGGATAGCGCGGACCTGAGTATTCGTCAACGCGGTACCGCAACTGGCCACTACTTCTTTTACTCCCGCTGCAAAAACCCCTATGACATCCATGTAGCCTTCCACCAGCACGGCGCGGTTACTCTTGCGCATGGCGTCGCGCGCGTGATGGAGATTATACAAAGTGGATGTCTTTCGGTAGATGGGTGTTTCGGGAGAATTCAAATATTTCGGCTGATCCTCGGGGCGCCCATTCTTGGATGACAATGCGCGGGCGCCGAACGCGATCACTTTTCCCGATTCGTTGTGAATGGGAAACATCAGGCGCCCGCGAAAGGCGTCGAAGTGCCCGGTACCCTCATTGCGGCGGCGGACTAGGCCTGAGGCTTCCATTTGTTCCTGCGAAAACCGCTCCTCCTGCAGCTTCCGCGTTAAAGCTTGGCCTTGCGGATCAGAATAGCCTAGCTCAAAGGCTTCAATCAGTTCGCCGCTGACGCCGCGCTCTTCGAGATAGGCGCGTGCCTCAGCGCCCTGCGGACCGTTAAGGGCGGTCCGGTACATCTTAAGCGCTATGGCGTGCATCTCATGGAGAGCCCCGCGCAACTTAGAATCCGCATCGGAATATTCCGGACGCTGCGGCATGGGAATGCCGTGGCGCTCGGATAGCAGCTTGAGTGTTTCCGGAAAAGTAAGGCCGTCCACTTCCATAACGAACTTCAAGACATCGCCCCCGGCGCCGCAGCCGAAGCATTTGTAGAACTGGCGCGATTGGTTGACGTTGAAGGATGGCGTCTTTTCCTGATGGAACGGGCACAGGCCCAGATAACGTCCGGTGGCGCCAACGCGGCGCAGGCGAACATACTCGCCGGCCACTTTGACGATGTCGATGGAAGATTTTAGTTGTTCGACAAAGTCCATTGCGGGTTTCCAAAGTTCATTGCAGGTTTCCAGGGTAGCGCTTTCGGATGCAGCTATAAAAAACAAACACATGCTAAAATGTTTTTATGATTGCGGCTCCCACGCAGTTCCGTTCACGCGAGCAAGTGGAAGAATTCCGGGAACGCACCGCCCGCAAGCTGCACGATTTGCGCTGCCCCGTCCACGGGCAAACTCCGCGGCTGCGCTTCCAAGGTTCGACATTGCGCGACGTCACTATCCGCATGAGTGGCTGCTGCGATACGCTTTTGAGCTTGGCCAACCAGAAAATCGCCGGTCAGGCGTGAACTAAGGGCTGTATTCGACCACCAGAGCCGTGATGTCGTCGCGGACAATGCCGCCTTCGGTAAATTGATTTACAGCTTCGAGGAGCGCGGCGTGCAATCCGATGGCGTCGAGCGGAGCGTTTTCCCGCAGGCATTTTCGGAGGCGATCGCTATCGAAGAAGGTTCCGTCGGCTCCCTCGGCTTCCGTCAGTCCGTCGCTGAAGATCACTATTTTGTCGCCGGGAGTCAGTTGGCGTTGCACCATTTGAAAGGGCGCTTCCTCCAGCATGCCCACCGGCATGGAAGTAGTGTTGAGCTTCTGCAAGCGCCCATCGCGTCCCAGCAGGAATGGCGCGCAATGACCGGCGTTGCTGTAGCTCAACAGACCCGAGGCTTCGACAATGCAGTAGAACACTGTCGCATATTTTTCCCCACGCGTGCGCTGCAACAGGAATTCGTTGAGGCGGGCCATGCGCGGGGCGATGTGCTCGGGATCGCCCGAGGCCATCAGAAATGTGCCTTGCAGCAGGCTGGCGAGCAGCGCGGAACCTACACCCTTGCCCGATACGTCCGCCACCACCGCGGTCCAGGAGGTGGGTGAGTTCTGGCGCACATCGAAATAATCGCCGCCCACCTGAGTAGAAGGCGAGCTGGAACCGGCGGCGCGGAACCATCCGCTTTGCGGCATGGAGGAAGGCTGCAAGCCCTGTTGAATTTCACGGGCCAGGCGCAGTTCGTCCTCCATGCGGATCTTACCGCGTTCCTCTTCGATGAGGCGGGCGTTTTCTAGTATGGTGGAAGCTTCAATGGCTAACGTTTGTAGCAGTTCGCGGGTGCCGGATGACAGGTCGGCGGGCGTTATGCGCGAGTCCATGTAGATCAGCCCGACGGTGTCTTCCATGGCGCTGACGGCGCGAGTGTCGTCGGGAGCGCCGCTACGCAGGCGGATGAGCGGCAGGCATACCACGCTGCGAAGCTCTAATTGCGCCACCGTCATTTCAGGGCGCAGGCCCTGCTCCTCGAAGGGATCGAAGGTCATCGACAGCAGATCGCGGCGCGAAGCCAGAGCGCGGCGGATCAGATGGCGGGGAACGCGCAATTCCTCAGCTTCGAGTTCACGGCCGGCGTTATCGCGGGCCACTGTAACGTCAAGGTCGGCGTTCTTATCGCTTTCAGGCCGCAGCAGCAGGAAGCCGCGCTCGCAACGGGTGACGGCCAGCGCGGCGTCCACCACCGCGGTCAGCACTTCCTTGGTAGAGAGCGAATTCTGTAAAGCACGCGCTACTTCAACCAGCGAACGGAGCTTGATCAGATTATCGGCGCCGTGATCCTCGGCAACCGAGGGCGAAGTGGACCCGAATTGTTTGAGCAGCCGCTGAATGTCCTGCTTCTCGACGGAGAAGGTGAGCTGGTAGGAATCCTTCACGCCGAATTCGATGCGATCGGAATTGCGTAGAATGTGACGCGCGACTTGCTTGCCGTTGACCCAGGTGCCATGGCGGCTGTTGAGGTCCTCAACGACGTAATTGCCGTTTTCGAAAACAATGCGGCTGTGATTTCGTGAGGTGCGGTTATCGCGCAACACTAAGCTGTTGCCGGACTGGCGCCCGATTGTAAAAGGCAAAACGTCCAGGGGAACGCGGCTGCGCTGGCCGGAGGGCGCGAGGACTAAAAATACTGCGACGGGACGCTCAGCCATTACCAGCTTATTCGCCGCGCGATTTCTGGGCTGAATCCTGCGCGAGCTGCGACTGGCAATCCGGACAATAGCCGCCCATTTCAGTGCGTGCCGTGACAATCTTAAAGCCTAGGCTGCTCTCCATTTGCCGGCGCATTTTTTGCAGCGGCTCGCCGAAAAATTCTTCCACTTTGCCGCAGCGCAGGCAGATCAGATGCGCGTGCTCCTGCTTGAGGCGGCTCTCGTAATAATGTTGGTCGCCTTCAAAGTGGAGCAAGTCGAGCTCATCGATCAGGCCGCCGAGTTTCAAAAGCTTGAGCGTGCGGTAAACAGTGACACGATTCAGCTTGGGATCTTTTTCCTTGGCCAGTTGATACAGCGTTTCGGCGTTCAGGTGTTTTCCGGAGCGATCCAGCAGATCCAGCAGAATCCGGCGCTGGCGCGTGAGCCGCACACCCCGTTCCCTGAGCGAATTCTGAATTCCAGCCGCGGGCATCACTATCTTGAGGGTAGCAAATCGCGAGTCACAGCAAACCGCAAAGGCGTATGTAGCGAGCGCCATGGAGCTTGCGAATTTCGCCAGCATGGGTTTGTTGTGGACGGCGTCTACACTCGGGCGATATGACGAAACGCTTTCGACTGTATTGGCTGAAAGAATCCGGATGCGACCTGGGAACGCCGGTGAATGCGGATGAGCTGGAGATCATCATCCGCGGGCGCGTACTGGAATTGGCCGGCAACGATGATGGGCCGCTGACGGTGTATCTTCCGTTCCTGGATAGCCGGGAATCGCAGAGGCGGGCCGAGTCCTTACGGAGTGTGGTGCTGGAACGCAAGGATGACGCAATCCGCAGCATTCCAGCAAACACCGCCGCCGCTCTGCGCGACCGCGCGGCCATGTTAGTAGCTACCCATCCGGCTTGGATCAACGCGCCGGACGAGCTGCAGGCGGGCTACTTTCAAACCTGGCAAGCGGTCTCGCAAGCGCTGCAGGAAGGACTGCGCAGGTGGATTCCAGAGAACTATTTTCGCGATCCGGCGAGCTATCAAGATCGCGACGCGGCGTTTCCGATGCTAGTGTATGCGGCTAGCCGTCCCTGCCCCGGGCGTCCGCGCACGGAATTCACTTACGACGTCGTCGATGAGGAAACGCTGCCGGGCGCATTCCATCAAATTGGATCGTCGCTGCAGGCCGTGCTGGCACAAGTGGAGCGGCGCCTCTATGAGTGCGGGCGCCCGGAATTAGCCCGGCGGTATGCACCGCGTTGGCATCAGGATGTGCTGCGTGCTGTGCAGAAAAAGCCACGAACTTTTCTGGGCTTGCTGGGGAAAGAAGCGGCGGCGGTCAACTCGGTGATCGACCTCGGAACCGCGCACCGGATGCAGGCGGTAAAGCCGTTTTCTAAATGGGCAATGGTGGCGCTGCGCAATATCTATGGCATGGACTTACGAGCCTTGGCGTTCACTGCATTGGAGGAGGCGACGCGAGCCTTGGTTGTAAGCTGATAGGGTGCTGGCCAAACTCGGAATCTTGATGTGGTGCGTGGGTTTCGCTGCCGCCGCTTCGAACGCCGTGGTGTTTGAAGGCGCTCGCTTGATCGTGGATGCGCGGAAGGCGCCGCTGGACAATGCAGCGTTTCTGGTGGACAACGGGCGCATCGTAAAGGTGGGCAAGAGGGGCTCCCTGAAAATTCCGGAGGGAGCGACCCGCGTCGACCTGAGCGGGAAGACAGTAATGCCCGCGTTGCTCGATCCGCATGTCCACTTGGGATATCAAAAGGACATCACTTTTTCCGCCGCGAATTTCACGCGCGCCAACCTGGTCGATCAGTTGGACCGCTATGCCTATGCGGGCGTGACGGCGGTGCTGTCGATGGGAACGGATTTGGGCGATCTGCCATTTGAGCTGCGAGCGGAACGGGCGTCGTGGCGCGCGCTCCTTTTTACAGCCGGCAAAGGAATGGCTTCACCCGATGCGGGTCCGGGCAATGCGGAGCTGAAACCGTCGGCTTACGCGCTAACGTCCGCGGCGGAAGCTCGCCGGGCTGTCAGACAGCAAGTGGCGAAGAAGGTGGATTTCATTAAGGTCTGGGTGGACGATCGCAACGGCACTGTTAAAAAGACATCTCCGGAGATCTATCGGGCCATCATCGACGAAGCACACAAGCTGCACACGCGGGTGGTGGCGCATGTTTATTATCTCGACGACGCCAAGGGACTGGCGCGCGCGGGTATCGACGCTTTCGCGCATCTAGTGCGCGATCAGGAGATGGACGATGAGACGATTGCCCTGATCAAACAGCATCACGTGTTTATGATGCCCAATCTGGGGCTGGCCGAATCCCGCACGCATGCGGAACCGGCGGCTTGGCTGGACGATCCGCTCTATCGCGAAACCACTCCGGCGGTGCTGGTGGAGCGCGTGCGTGCCTCTTATGCCCAGCGCACGCCAGCGGCGGTGGAGGCGGCACAGAAAACCTATCGCATCA
>JALYJH010000078.1 GCA_030775415.1 Acidobacteriota bacterium
CCTGGTCGAGCGCGCCGGCGAGCCCCTCAAAGGCTGGTGGTCCATCCCCGGAGGCCTGCTCGAAACCGGCGAGCTACTCGAAGACGCCCTCCGCCGAGAAGTGCTCGAAGAGACTGGCCTGGTGGTCGAAATCGTCTACCGCTTCGACATCTTCGAGCGCGTAATGCGCGATGCCGCCGGCCGCGCCGAATACCATTACGTCCTGGTCGATTACGTCTGCAAGGTGATCGGTGGCGCTCCCATTCCCGGCGACGACGTGAGCCGCGTCGAGTGGGTCCCCTGCAAGAGCCTACGCGAGTACAAAGTCACCTCCGGCACAATAGAAGCAGTTGAGCGAGCCTACGCCCATGAACTCAGAACCCGTTCTTGAGTTTGAAGCCCTGCGAGCGCTAGTAGGCCGCTACGTGCGCAGCGCCCTAGGCCGCGGCGAACTGGAACAAGTCGCGCCCTCTGGCGATCGCGCCGCCATCGAAACCGCATTAGCCGAAGACGCCGAAGGCATTGATTACCTCCGGGCCTCCTCGCAGCCGCAACCCGCCTCGCGCGGCGCCGCCATACGCATCAACTTCAGCAACATCGCCGACCCCGCCAGCGCCGTAGCCCGCCTACGCATCGAAGGCGCAACCCTAGAAGCGCAAGAAATCTACGAACTGACGCGCCTGCTCGACTTGGCCGCCGAAGCCCGCGGCGTCCTCGTCTCCGCCGGCCAGCGCTTCCCGCGTCTCTCCGCCTACGGCGCCGACATAGCCGACTTACGGGAACTCGCTCATGAGCTCAGCGGCAAAATTCTTCCCGGCGGATTGCTAGCCGATCACGCCAGCGTGGCTCTGGGCCGCCTGCGCCGCGACATTGAGAAGCAGCGCCAGTCCATCCACCACTCGCTCGAACGTTTCCTGCGAGCGCATCAAGCGGACGGCACTTTGCAGGAAGATTTTGTCACCATCCGCAACGATCGCTTCGTGGTGCCCGTCGTCACCGGCCGCGAACGCCGCGTCGACGGCGTCATCCACGGCGCCAGCGGCAGCGGCCACACCCTGTTCGTCGAACCGCTCGAGACCATCGGCCTCAACAATGAACTGGTCCGCCTGACCGAGGAAGAAGCCCGCGAAGTCCACCGCATTCTGCGCGAGTTCACAGCCCGCCTGCGCGCCCACGCCCCGGCCATAGCATCGACAACGAAGGCCCTGGCGCGTCTGGAACTGATCTTCGCCAAAGCCGAATTCGCGCAGGCCTTCCATTGCGTGGTCCCCCGCATCAGCCCCGCTGAAAGCCGCCGTCTCATCCTGCGCGAAGCCCGCCATCCCTTGCTCGAAGACATCCTACGCAAGCAGCAGAAAGCTGTAGTCCCGATCACCTTCGATCTAGATCACGAACAGCGCACGCTCCTGATCAGCGGCCCCAACACCGGCGGCAAAACCGTGACACTCAAAACCGCCGGCTTGTTAGCGCTAATGGCCCACGCCGGCCTCCCCGTCCCCGCCGCCGAAGCCGAGTTCCCGCTCTTCGACGAAGTGCTAGCCGACATCGGCGATCACCAGTCGATCCAGGAAAGCCTCAGTACCTTCTCCGCCCACATCGTCTCCATCCGTTCGATGCTCGAACGCGCCACCCCAGATTCGTTGGTCCTCATCGACGAACTTGGCCGCGCCACCGATCCCGAAGAAGGCGGCGCGCTAGGCGTAGCCGTCCTCGATGCCTTCCGCGTTCGCGGAGCCTTTACCGTAGCCTCCACCCATCTGCTAGCGCTTAAAATCTACGGCGCATCAACCCCCGGCGTCCGCAACGGCTCCATGGGTTTCGACGACACGACGCTCGATCCCACGTATGTTCTCCGCCTAGGCGCCCCCGGAAAATCCGCCGGACTCGACATCGCCAGCCGCCTCGGCCTAGACCCCGCGCTGATCCAAGACGCCCGCGCCCGCATGACCACCACCGAGCGCGACATCGCTCACTTCCTAAACCAAATGCATCAACGCCTTGATGCCCTCGATTCCGAGCAACGCGCCGTAGCCGAACGGGAACGCACCCTAGCCGCTCGCGAGCAATCTCTTGAACAAACGTGGGAAAAAAAATACGCCACTAAAATTCGCGAGCTCGAACAGCGCGCCTCCGACCTCTCCGCCCAATTTGAGAAAGCAGCCCAGGAAACCATAGGCGACCTCAGCCAGAAAGCCCGCGTCAAAATCGCCAAAACCCGCCGCGAATTTCAAGAGGCCGTCGAAACCGCCATCGACGTCTCTGCTCCGGCTCCTGCACCACGGCCAAAATTAGTCGAAGGCGCGCGCGTCCGCCTCAAAAACATCCGCCAGCCCGCCACCGTGCGCCGCCTTCTCGCGAACGGATTGCTGGAAGTGGACGCCGGCTTCCTCCGCATGCAAGTAGCCGCATCGGACGTGGAAGAAGTGCTCCCGCCCACCGGCGCCCCCGCCGCGCGCCCCCCGGTCGCCTTCCGTCAAGGCCCTAGCTTCGATGGTAATTTCCGCGAGATCAATCTTATCGGCCAGCGCGCCGAAGAAGCCTGCCATCAGGTGGATAAACTCCTCGACAGCGCCGCCCTCGCCGAAGTAGATCGCATCCGCATCATCCACGGCCATGGCATGGGTATCCTCAAGCGAGCCATCGCCGACCTCCTCGCCCGCCATCCCCACGTCCAGAAATTCTACCTGGCCCCGCCCGAAGAAGGCGGCTCCGGCGCCACTATTGTCGAATTAAAGACGTGAGCCGCGACACGAGAAATGCAGCCCGGAGGAGTTAAGCAGCTTTCGCCGGCTCGGCCCCCGCAGCCAGTTCCTGCTGCTTCTGCCACGCCATTTTGCCCTGGTACTCTTCCCACAGCGTGCTGAACCCAGCCCAGTAATACCCGCCAACGAATAGCAATTGGAACGGCACTGCCAGGTAGTTGAAAGATTCAATCGCGAACGCCGTCATTCCCAGGAAGTAAGTGCCCAGCGCCAATTCCGCATAGGGCAGCCAACCGCTGCGGCGCCGGTACTGAATGTTCTCCAGCTTCACCTTCTGTGTCCCGCCGATCGCATACTTGGGAGTTCGTGCAAAACTGGTCTGATACCCGAACAGGGCCTCCAGCACCGACCGCGTATTGATGACCGTGAGCGCCACGCCCGCCGCCATCAGTGCCGGCAGGAACAGAAATGCCCGCTTCCAGGTCTTAGGAAAAATCTCGCGATGCGCCACCACGTAAAATGCGGATATAGACCAGAACGACGCGATGATCAGCGGCAGGTCGATCGTTACCATCTGGAACCAGCCCATGTAAAAGCGTACGATCATCACCGGCAGCATCAGCGCGCTCACCACGATCATCAGCGGATAAGAAATGTTCGGCGTCAGATGGAAGAAGGCCTCGATCTTCACCTTGCGTGGAGCGTCGGATCGCAAAATCGTAGGCAGCAGCTTAATCGCCACCTGCGTCAATCCCTTAGCCCACCGCGATTGCTGCACCTGAAAGCCGTAAGTTTCGACAGGCAGCTCCGACAAGCACTCAATCGAAGGCACGTACACAAACTTCCAACCCTTCAACTGCGCCCGATAGCTCAAATCGGAATCTTCCGTCAGCGTGTCATGCTGCCATCCACCGGCGTCATCGATCATCGACCGCCGCAGAATCCCCGCCGTCCCATTGAAGTTGAAAAAACGTCCGCCGCCCGATCGCGCCACGTGCTCCAGCACGAAATGCCCATCCAGCAGCATCGCCTGCACTTCGGTCAGCAAATTGTAGTGCCGGTTCAGATAGCCCCACCGCGTCTGCACCATGCCGACCTTTGGATCGGCAAAGTAATCCACCGTGCGACGCAGGAAGTCCACCGGCGGCAGGAAATCCGCGTCAAAAATCGCCACGATCTCGCCGCTGGCCGTTTTCAAACCGTTTTGCAGCGCCCCGGCCTTGTAGCCGTGCCGGTGGGTCCGGTGAATATATTCGATCGGCAGCCCTGCCGCCTGGTACTCCGCCACCAGCGCCCGCGTGAACGGGTCCGTCGAGTCGGTGGAGTCATCCAGAACCTGGATCTGCAGCAGCTCGTGAGGATAATCGATCTTGCTGGTCTCCTCCAGCAGCCGTTCCACCACGTACTGTTCGTTATACAGCGGCAACTGAATCGTCACCCGTGGCAACTGGGCGAATTTTTGCGGCGCCTCCGTAGGCATCTGCTTGCGGTACTTCACGTACCCGCGAATCATGTGGTAACGATGCAGCCCATACAGCGACAACACAATCAACACCCCGAAATACGGCACCAGGATCGCGTAATCGAAGGGCTGCAGCCGGTAGATGTCCGTGAAGGTGTCGTCCAAAAGCGCGTTGACCAGCTTGCCGGCGCCAGAGAATAGGCTGCTAGCCAGCAGCATTGCAGGGGGGCTGAAAGGGGTCAGCATTGATCCGACTCACACATTATAAACGATTTTGCGGCCTTCTGTTTCCTTAGATCCTGCTGCCGCTTCTAGTGTTTCGCGGAGCCCCTCCACTAGGGTTTCAACCCAGTGTCCCGGCGCCCCTACGCCGCCGATCTAACCCCTAAGGAGAGCAAATGCAACCAGCAATGGCGGAAGCCCGGCTGCGGATCAAGGAGACCCTGGATGCCCACCCTGAGATCACAGTCATCCTGGGCGAGAATGGCATTGCCGCTTCGCGCCTTCGCGCGCGCTTCCTGGCTCAGAACGGCGACTCCCTCAGTATCCAGTTAGACGCCGCGCTCGGCCAAAACCTGCTCGTTGGCATCGCCGGGGAAATTGAAACCGCCGCGGGACGCCGGGTTCTATCGGGCAAATATCGCGTGTCGTCTTCGAAAATAGCCGGCATCGGAAAATACCAAGCCGAGCTCACGCCCGAAGCCTCCACCGCGGAGTCCGCCCAATCCTCCGCCTCAGCCGGCGAGGAGCTCGACTACTATCAAATTCTCCAGGTCAGCCGTCTGGCGGACACCGACACCATCCGCCGCATCTTCCACATCCTCGCCCAGCGCTATCATCCGGACAATCGCGAGACCGGCAATCAGGAAAAATTCCGCCAGGTGGTTGACGCCCATGCCGTCCTCTGCGATCCGGAAAAACGCGCCGCCCATGACGTTGTTCTCGCTGCCGAAGACAAGGGACGCGTAAAAATTTTCGATTCGTTCGAAAATAGCCAGGGCGTGCAAGCCGAAGTCCGTAAGCGCGAGGGCATTCTCCGCCTGCTCTATGGCAAGCGGCTGACTGACCCCCACCACCCCGCCATGCGCGCTCGCGAGCTCACCGAAATGCTAGCCTGCCCGCTCGAACACCTGGAGTTCGCCCTCTGGATGCTTCGCGAGCAGCGCCTCATCATCCGCTCCGACAACAATACCTTCGAGATCACCTGGCAAGGCGTGCAAGCCTTCGAGCTCGAGCAAGGCAGCTACGCGAAAAAATCTTTGACCGCGCTCCCAGCTCCCGCGCAGTAGTCCGCTATAATCGGGTATCCCCCGGCGAAAGTGATGACCTTCGGCGCGAAAATAGGACTGGCTTGCGCGTTCGCCGCACCCCTCCCGGTGCTGGCGTTTTGGATTGCCCGCCGCATGCGCGCGACACCCGAAAAACGCGAACGACTCCGCCGTTTATCCATCCACGCCAACGGCCGCTTAGGCGAGGCCTTCCTGACGGCAGTCGACCAGAACCTGCTCCACTACACTTATAAAGTGCGCGGCGTCCAGTATGAAGCCTCGCAGGATGTCAGCGCTCTCCGGGATCGCCTGCCTGCCGATCCCGATCGTATGATCGGCATGGTAGGCATGAAGTATCTGCCGAAAAATCCCGCAAACTCCCTCCTGCTTTGCGAGGACTGGAGCGGCCTTCGCGAACCCTTCCGCAGAGTCGACGCCGGTAGCGCCGTTCCCGAGGATCGTGTTTCAGCGGATCGTAATGCGATAGGGCATCAGCCGTAAGATTCCGCCCCGGCCGAGCACGCGCAGCGGCAGATCCCCCACCAGTTCCCGCACCTGCGCTTCAATCCGCGAATCTACCATGCGCGATTCAAGCGACGCCAGATCTGTATCCCGATCCATCAGCAGTTGCAAAAGATTCCGCCGCGGCGGAAATGCCACCAATGTGATCTTCTCGGACGCCCCTATCTTGGCCTTCTGCTTTACCAAGTCGATCGCGCGGTCGAGCCCCCCGATCTCATCCACCAGCCCATTCTGCTTCGCCTGCGCTCCGGTCCACACCCGCCCCTGCGCCAGCGGTTCCACATCGTCGTACTTGCGCCGCCTTCCATCCGCCACCCGCTGCACAAAACCCTTATAGAACACCTCGATCTCGTTGCGCAGCTTGGCCCGCTGCTCATCGTTCAAAGGAGAATACTCAGTATCGATATCCGCGAAGTGCCCGCGCTTCATTATTTCTTCCTTGACGCCCAGCTTGTCGTACAGGCCGCGCAGATTCACCTTCCCGAAGAACACGCCGATCGAACCCGTCTCCGTATTCCGGTACGCCACCACCGGATCGCCCGTCATCGCAATAAAGTAGCCGCCCGAAGCCGCCAGATCCGACATCGATATTACAGTGGGCTTTTTCTGGCTCAGTAATTTCGCTTCATGCAGGATGTCGTCGGAGGCGATCCCATCCCCGCCCGGCGAGTCAATCCGCAGAATCACGCCCTTGATCGAGGCGTCATCGCGCACCGCGCGCAATTGCCGGATCATCCCGGCCGCAGTGATCCCGCTCTCGCCAGAATCGTTGGTCGATCCCCGCGTAATGTCGCCCTGCCCCACCAGCAGCGCAATCTTTGTAGGACCGTCCACGCCCAGATTGCCATCCGCCGCGCGCGAATAATCGTGGTCCGCGATCTTCGCCATAGCGCTCAGCTTGAGCTGCTGCCGCAGTTGATCGTACATCTGGTCTTCGTAAATCAGCGCATCCACCAGCCCGCCATCCAGCGCCTCTTTGCCGATGAACGGCCCGTTGTCGATCAACGCCCGGACTGCGTCCGCCGATTTCTTGCGCCCCTCCGCGACGGTATTTACGAAATCCCCGTAAAACTGATCCAGCAACTGGTTGAGCACTTCGCGGGTCTCCGGGCTCGACTCGGTCTTGGTAAACATATCCGGCGCGTCTTTATACTTGCCGACATGTTCGAATTCCATCTCGACGCCCAGCTTATCCAGCGTTCCCTTGAAGAACATCAGCTGCGCGCGCAGCCCCTTGACGTCCAGCTCATCTTCCGGAGACATAAAAACCCGGTCGGCCGCCGTAGCCAGATAATATTCCTTCGTCCCCGCGCCCCGCAGAAACGCATACACCGGCTTACCTGATTTCTTAAAATTGAGAAGGTCCGCGCGCAGTTCCTCGAGCTTTGCCCATCCCACGCTGAGCCCGCGCGGCTCCAGAACCACTGCCTGGATGCGTGAATCCGCCGCGGCATTGCGCAGCATCTGCCAGTTTTCAGCGATTGTGAGCGGCTGCTCGTTGCTGAAGAATGGAATCGGATACTCAACCGCGGGCTGCTCCGGCAGATCGCCTTCCAGTTGCAACACCAGCGCCGAGTTCGCCACCACCTGCGGCCGCCGGCTCCCGCCAAACCGAATCGCCGCCGCCACCAGGATCACGCCCACCAGCGCCACGAACAGAATACCGATCACGAAGCCCAGCAGGAATTTTTTCATAAGCCTTTTTTTAGTTTAGACGGGCCGGAGCCGACAATCCATTGTGCCCGCCCTGGGAACACGATAAACTAGTGCGTGACGGATGAGAGTAATTGCACGCTCAACGCTTTCGATGTTCATCGAGTCGTTGACTGGCCACAAGGATAAGACCAGCGTGAAGGCGGCTCTGGATGCCTGGTATTTCGAAGTTGAAAGTGCGGCGTGGCGTAGTTCTCAGGATGTCAAGAGGGACTTCGCCAGTGCGAGTATATTGGACTCCGAAAGGACGGTCTTCAACATCAAAGGAAACAGTTATCGCCTGATTGTGGCAGTCGATTATCAGAGGCAACTCGTGTTCGTGAAGTGGTTGGGATCGCATAGGGAGTATGACAAGATCGATGCAAGGACGGTTCAGTATGGCCATCAAACCTATCAGAAGCGCAAGCGATCATAACGCGGCATTGCGTGAAATCGAGCGGCTGTGGGGTGCTCCCCAAGGCACTCCGAAAGGCGACAGATTGGATGTTCTTCTGGCCCTCGTCGAGTCCTACGAGCGCGCGCATTACCCCGTTGCGCCGCCGGATCCGATTGCCGCTATACGCTTTCGGCTGGAGCAGGCAGGCCTTGGCTTCGGCGCGCTGATTGGCGTAATAGGGAGTCGCTCTCGCGTCTATGAAGTCTTGCGCGGAGACAGACCCTTGACGCTGCCCATGATTCAGCGCCTACACGATCGCTTCGGCATTCCGGCCCAAGTGTTGATCAGGCCAGTGGCGAAAAAGCGTAGACGCGCGGCGTAAAGAGCGAGATCATTTCATCAGGAGCTTGACTATATTTTATGGATAATGCTAACAGAGTCGCCATCCTGTGCATTATGGTAGCTAGCGCCGTGGCTGCGCAATCTCATTCAGTTGGCCAGAGCAGCAACTCAGTTATACTAAATGATCCGTCGTCCAGCGGCGTTGCATTGGCTTCGGATATTGACTCATTTCGGTCCTTGCTGTTTTCATCGCAATCCGGAGCGTGGGCGGACCATGTCCAGCGGTACGCTCTCGTTATGGACCCCGCAGACCAATCAACGTTGGGGCACCGCTTCTTATC
>JALYJH010000079.1 GCA_030775415.1 Acidobacteriota bacterium
GTGCCAACATCGTCGGTGGCACCGAAGATGGCGACGGTCGGAACGCCTAGTGCCGAGGCGACGTGCATTCCGCCGGAATCGTTGGTTAAGTAAATGCTGCAGGCGGCGGCTAGATCGATGTATTCCGCCAGCGTGGTTTCACCGGCGAAATTGTGGACTGGAACCGGGATGGAGTCAGCGATGGCGCTGCACAATTCACGCTCTTCTTTGGATCCGAAGATGGCTACGGTACCTCCTAGCTCGCTGGCAATACTGGTGGCCGCTTCGGCGAAACGCTCGGGCAGCCAGCGTTTCGCGGTGCCATAGGCTGCCCCGGGACTCATGCCGACGACCAACGCTCCCAAGCCTAGGTCATGAAATCGTGCGAGTCCGGCGGCGCGCGCCTGGGCCGCGCCATCCAGGCGGATGCGATCGTTCTCCGGCAGCGTATCGAGGATGCCGGCGCGATGTAGGAGTTCTAAATAGTAGAAGCGCTCGTGGCGCGGGATTTCACCACGGCGCGGGACAGCTATCGCGCGAGTCAGAAGCAAGCCGCGGCCGTCGCGTGAATAGCCGATACGTTCCGGAATGCCCGCTGCATACACTACTGCGGCGGCTTCAAAGGCATTCTGCAAAAGAATCGCGCAATCGAAGTGTTCAGCGGCGAGCGCGCGTCCGGCGGCCCACTTCTCGCCGAAGGTCTTCGGGGTGTAGGTAATCATGCGGTCACAGAAGGGCTCGCGACGATAAAGGTCGGCCACCCATGGTTTGGCTAGAATCGCAATTTCAGCTTGCGGAAAGCGCTGGCGTAGTGCCCGTAAGGCAGGCAGCGACATGACAGCGTCACCCAGCCAGTTGGTGGCGCGGACCAAGATGCGACTATAGGACACTCTTCTTAAGAGTAACGGTAAGCTGAATATATGCGCGACGTGCTGCTGGTGATAGGAGGCTTGTGCGGTATTTATGCCGAATTCATCTGGCCCTGCAAAGTTATCCCGGGCGCGGCTGGTGGGGTGCTTTTGATGTTGGGCGTCGCAGGAATGATGAAGGGTCCGGTGGACGTGCGCGCAGTGATGGTGCTGGGGACGCCTTTCGCGCTTTTAACCATGGCGCTGCTAGCGATCGCATGGCAGGCACGCCGTAACAAAACGAGCGCTTAAACGCCCGAATCCTGACACCCTCGATCGCAAGCCCTGGGATCAATCCACCGGCTGCGGCGGATGAGTGGCAGGAGATGGGCTGGAGGATTCGAGAGGGAATAGCAGGAATCCGCGAGTCTCTCAGCTTGCCAAATATAGTGCCGACTGCGTTGAACCTTGGTTATCCTTTTTTTTCGCTTCGTCGGGGATGCGGAGGCGGGCGGTGAAGTGGAAGGCGCTGCCGGCCCCGGGCACGCTTTCTACCCAGATGTGGCCGCCTAGAAGCTCCACTAAGCGGCTGGAGATGGTAAGTCCCAGTCCGGTGCCGCCATATTTGCGGGTCATGGAGTTATCGGCTTGCGTAAAGGAAGAGAAGATTTCTTTTTGCTTTTCCGGTGGAATGCCGATACCGGTGTCCTTCACGGAGAAGCGTGCGGTCATCCATTCGCCCTCTTGGCATTCTTTGGAGACCGAAAGTGTCACGCCGCCGCGGTCTGTGAATTTGATGGCATTGCCCACCAGGTTCACGACGACTTGGCGCAGACGCACCGGATCGCTTAAGACCAAATCCGCGACTTGCGCGTCCACCTGGCAATGGAGATCCAAGCCCTTCTCCTGCGCGGAGCGTTTCAGGGTCTTTACGGTCTGGGCCATGTTTTCGCGGAGACTGAAAGCGATGGTTTCGAAATCCAGCTTGCCGGCTTCAATCTTTGAGAAATCCAGAATCTGATTGATCAACGTGAGCAGGCCTTCGCCCGAGGCTTTGGCGGTTTCGAGGCAATCGCGCTGCTCGGAATCGAGCGTGCTGTCAAGCGTGAGCGAGACCATGCCGAGAATGCCGTTCATAGGCGTGCGGATTTCATGGCTCATGTTTGCCAGGAATGTACTCTTGGCTAAATTTGCCGCGTGCGCTGCCGCTTCGGCTTCCTTGCGCTCGACCATCTCCTGCTCCAACCGTCGATTCGCGGCACGCAGGGCTTCCCGCTGTAAACGCGCCTTCCACGCCAGGTGAATGAGTACGCCACAAAGGACCGCGCTTGATAGCCCACCAAACAGCGTCAGGTTGGTGAGTAGATCGCCCTTGCCTTGGTTCTTTTCTGAAAACGCCTGCCACAGCCCTACTCTAAATATTGCGACGAAAAGGCCGGCACCGATGACACCCAAAAGGGCTCGCGAAGATCCAGTTGAGTCATGTCCAGGGCCGCTGCGGCGAGTCCGAATCCTAGCATGATGAAGCCGATTCCGGTATGCAGGGCTGCTCGGTTTAGATGGTCCAAGGAAAAAGCATCCCTTGTTCCCGCAAGAATACTGATGCTGCACGACGCCCCCACCGCGGCCACCAGTAAACCGGTTATGCCCAGGAACGTTGACTTCTTGACGAGGAGACCAGACTGGGACAAAATCGTCACCACCGCAAACAGTGTGAAGCAGAGCGCCGTGGCCGACGACATCCGAGTGGGTTGCAGAGTTCGCGTGGCGATAAACACGCTGCCGAAGAGTTGGTCGAACCCAAAGTTCGCGTGAAATAGATATTCGAGGAGAGAACCTACGGCCAGTGTACCCGTAATCGCGGAGCCGAGGAGCGTAAGCCGCGCCTTGCCGAGGACGATGCCGAGCAGGGCGATCCCAGTCAGGATGAAGTTGAGCGCGGTATTGCGGTGCATGGGAGCCAGGCCCGGCAATACCTGCATGAGAAAAGGCGAGCGGATGGCCCAGCCCACCAGCACAGCGGACCCAAGCAGGATCGTGAGCACGGCGCAAAGCGCTCCGGTCACTCGTAGCGGAGACAAACCTGTACCGCTGGGTCGCGTCGACATTACCTTCTAAAGGCTATCGGCCTATGTAATACAAACCTTTAGCGCTTAAAAAAGCGGAGAGCGGACTCTCGTTACAGCAGTTCGGACGCGGAGAAAAAGAAAGGAATCTCGACGGCTGCGGTTTCGGGGGCGTCTGAGCCGTGGACACAGTTTCGTTCGATAGAAGTGGCGAATTGCTTGCGGATGGTGCCTTCCGCGGCATTCGCGGGGTTGGTGGCGCCCATGGTGTCGCGCCATCTTTTAATGGCGTCGCCGACTTCGAGCACCAGGACGATGACGGGACCCTCGGTCATAAATTTAACAAGCGACGCGTAGAAGGGGCGCTCGCGGTGGACGCCATAGAAGTTTTCCGCTTCGATTTGGCTGAGCCGTTTCTGTTTCATGCCGGCTATGCGGAAGCCGGCTTTCTGGATGATCGCGAGGATCTCGCCGGATTGGTTGGCGGCGACGGCGTCGGGTTTGATGATGGCGAATGTGCGTTCCATAAATTAGAGGGCGGATTTAACCTTCTCGCCAATTTCAGCGGGGGTTTGGCAGACAATGATACCGGCGGCGGTCATGGCAGCCATTTTGTCTTCGGCTTTGCCACTGCCTCCGGAGATGATGGCTCCGGCGTGGCCCATGCGGCGTCCAGGAGGAGCGGTCTGTCCGGCGATGAAACCGATGACCGGTTTCTTGACATGATCCTTAATATAGGCAGCGGCTTGCTCCTCGGCGTTGCCGCCGATTTCGCCGATCATCACGATGACGTGGGTGTCGGGATCTTCGTTGAAGAGCCTGATGGCGTCGGTGTGGGTGGTGCCGATAATGGGGTCGCCGCCGATACCGATGCAGGTAGACTGGCCGATCTTCAAGTTCGTGAGCTGGCCGACGGCCTCATAAGTGAGAGTGCCGGAGCGGGAGACTACGCCTACGTGGCCCGCCAGATGAATGTGGCCGGGCATGATCCCAATTTTGCATTGGCCGGGTGTGATGATGCCCGGGCAGTTCGGTCCAATCAGCCGGGTTTGGGGATGCGATTTTAAATATTCCCAGGCCTTCACCATGTCGTTGGCGGGGATGCCTTCAGTGATGCAGACGACAAGGGCAATGCCGGCGTCAGCGGCTTCCATGATGGCGTCAGCGGCGAACGGCGGTGGAACGAAAATCACGGACGCGTTGGCGCCTGTGGCTTTCACGGCTTCGGCAACGGTGTCGAATACCGGGCGGTCGAGATGCTTTTGGCCGCCTTTACCGGGCGTGATTCCGCCAACCACGTTCGTGCCGTAGGCGATGGCTTGTTGGGCATGGAAAGTGCCCTCTTTTCCGGTGAATCCTTGGACTAGCAAGCGAGTAGTGCTGTTAACGAGGACGCTCATGCGGCCAACCCTACCACTTTCTTGGCGCCGTCCAGCATGTTTTCGGCGATGGTGAAGTTCAGGCCGGAATCTTTGAGGATCTGGCGGCCAAGTTCCACGTTAGTGCCCTCCATGCGGACGACAATGGGGTGCGTTACCTTAAGCTCGCGGGCGGCGGTCACGACGCCCGTGGCTAAAGTATCACATCTTAAAATGCCGCCAAAGATATTGATAAATACTGCTTTTACAGCCTTGTCAGATAAAAGGATGCGGAAGGCATTGCGGATCTGGTCGGCGTTGGCGCCGCCTCCGACATCCAGGAAGTTGGCCGGGCTGCCGCCGGCATATTTAATGATGTCCATGGTGGCCATCGCCAGACCGGCACCGTTGACCATGCAGGCGACGGTTCCGTCTAGCTTGATGTAGTTGAGGCCGAACTTTGAAGCTTCTACTTCAAGAGGGTCTTCTTCGTTGAGATCGCGCAATTCGAGAAGATCCTTGTGGCGGAAGAGGGCGTTGTCGTCAATCGTGACCTTGGCGTCGAGGGCATAGACTTTGCCATCCTTCGTCAGGATAAAGGGGTTGATTTCGGCGAGGGAGGCGTCAAGCGATTCAGCCGCGCGGGCCAAGGCCATCATGGCGTTGGCAGCGGCGCCGGCCATCGTGCCGGGAACGCCGATGCCGAAAGCCAGCTTGCGGGCTTGGAAGGGCTGGAGTCCGATGCCAGGCTCGATTGTCTCCTTCAGGATGCGTTCGGGAGTCTTGGCCGCTACCTCTTCGATTTCGACTCCGCCATCGGCCGAGGCCATGAAGGTGTTTTTACCAGTGGCGCGATCGAGAACGATGCCCAGGTAGAGTTCACGCTCGATGGGAAGTCCTTCTTCAATGAGCAGTCGCTGAACTACTCTTCCCTCAGGGCCGGTCTGATGGGTGACGAGCGTCATGCCCAGGATTTTTTCGGCGGCTGCGCGGGCTTCTTGGTAAGTTTTGACGACCTTAACGCCTCCGCCCTTGCCGCGCCCGCCGGCGTGGATCTGGGCTTTGACGACGACGGTGCCGCCGAGTTTCTGGGCGGCGGCTTCGGCTTCGACTACAGTGTGCGCCACTTCGCCGCGCGGCACGGGGACGCCGTAACGCGCAAGCAGGGCTTTGGCCTGGTATTCATGAATTTTCATGTGAATGATGGAAACGGGAAATTCTAATATAGCGCAGATGGGTGGAAAAGGAGAGGCGGCGGCGATCTGGGAGCGTATTCCGGCCATCGGTACGCTTTACGGTTTTCTGTGCTCCCATGAACGAGTTGCGCGATGATAGAAGATCCGATGCCACTTGCTCGCTGTCTGCACCGCGTCGCAGCGGGGGCGGATCTCACTTCTGAAGAAGCTCACGCGGCCATGACGCTGCTGCTCGGCGGTGCATGTAGCGATGCTGTCGTCGCGGGTTTTCTGGTGGCGCTACATGTGAAGGGTGAGACGGCCGTGGAACTGGCGGGATTCGCACGGGCTATGCGCGAGCATATGGTGGCGGTGGATGCCGGGTCTGACGTGATCGATATCGTGGGAACGGGCGGCGATGGGGCAGGAACGTTCAACATCTCGACGGTTGCGGCCATGGTGTTGGCAGGCGCGGGCGCGAAAGTCGCTAAGCATGGGAACCGCGCCATCTCCGGAAGAGTGGGCAGCGCGGATGTGCTTGAAGCGTTAGGAGTGCGCATCGCTATGTCTGCGGACGATGCGGCGCTGGCGGTGCGTGAGACTGGGTTGGGATTTTTGTTCGCTCCGCATTTGCATCCGGCCATGAAAAGCGTGCAGGCCGTGCGGCGCGAGTTAAGAATGCGCACCGTGTTTAATTTACTGGGGCCACTGGCGAATCCGGCTGGGGCGCGAACGCAAGTGATCGGAGCGCCGTCGACTGAGTCCGCGCTGGTGATGGCTGGGGCTCTGGCGGAGTTGGGGACGGGGCATTCATACGTAGTTCACGGCGGCGGATTGGACGAGGTGAGTACCATTGGTTCTACCGACGTCTATGAGGTCTGGAGCGGGCGGGTGCAGAAAAGCGTGTGGATGCCGGAGGACTTCGGTGTGCCACGGGCTTCGCTCGAAGCGCTGGCCGGTGGGGACGCGGCCGAGAATGCGCGGATCACACGGGAGATTTTGGGCGGGGAAAAAGGTCCCCGGCGCGACATTGTCGTGGTGAACGCGGCCGTGGGGTTGATGGCATCCGGCCAAGCTGCGACACCGCGCGAGGGCGTGGCGAAGGCCTGCGAAGCGATTGATTCTGGACAGGCTCTGGGCGTCCTCCAACAATTGCAAAAAAGGTTCGGCAAAGAATGAGCCGTTTCCCCACGCGAACGCGCGGATTGTGATGTCCGACGTTCGGAGGAACAGGTGGCACAAACGCCTGGTGGGCCGGCCGGGTACCCAGACCCGGGCCGGCTCCGTCGGATTCTAGTTGGCCAGTTGGCGGGTGAGTTCGGCGACTGCGGGATTCAGTTCAGATGTGCTTAACCGCTGGTAGATTTTCAAAGCCTTCCGCAGCTTTTCGATAGCGGCCTCCTTCGCTCCACTTCGCAATAAAAGTTCCCCTACACGGCGATTAGCCGCGGCTACTTCATCCAGTGTGGCCGCTGTTAATTGAGAGCCTTCGAGTGCGGCCAGACCTTCGGTAACCTGCAAGGCGCGATTGTAGCTGGCAGTGGCGCCGGTAATATCGCCGGCGTTCAACTGAGCCGCGCCTAGGGCGTTGGAGGCTACCATCGCATCGCGTTGGGCTCCGGCGTCTTTGGAGTTCATAAGGGCAAGGGCTTCGCACTGGTTAAGGGCCTCGCGATAAAACTTGATGGCTTCCTGTTGGCTGCCTCTGGCTTCGGCTGAGTCGCCCAAGGCACGCGCGGTTGCAGCCAGGTCCATGCGGGCTTCGCGGGCCCCCGGAGTGGTGTGGAATTCCAGTAGTGCGGTAGCGTACGCATTCTTGGCGTCATGGACCTCCGTGTAGGCCGCGACCAACTCATGGCGTGTTTGCTGCAATGCGCGCTCCGCATCCTGCCGCGCGGAGATGGCGCGGGCCGCCGAGCGTTCGGAAATCGCAGCCATTGTCAACAAGGAGGTGCCGATCAGCACGGCTGCTCCGATACTTTCGGGATGGCGGCGGACAAACTTGGCAATCCGGTAGCCCGGTGTGTCCAGGCGCGCTATTACGGGATGGCCTTCGAGGTAACGGCGGATGTCTTCCGAGAATTGTCCCACCGAAAGATAGCGGCGGTGCGGTTCCTTGCGGAGCGCCATCAGGATGATGTTGTCGAGGTCGCCGGAGAGTTTTTTGCGCAGACGCTTGCGGGCTTTGTCGCGGCTTTCATCGACGGCCTCAAGTTTTTGCGTGGCGTCGGGAACGGTGCTCGATTCATCGCTCAGAATTTGGGCGCTGGGTCGGACCGGTTCCTTTTCGCAGATCGCGTTTTGCATGGCGGCCTGGGAATGAATATTCGGGCCGTAGGGCATTTTGCCGGTCAACAAACGGTAGAGCAGTACGCCCAGCGAATAGACGTCAGTGGCGGTGGTGATGGCTTCGCCGCGGACTTGCTCTGGGCTCGCATAGTCTAGCGTCATGGGCCGCATCTCGGGGCGGGTTTGCGCGAGGTCGAGCGTAGAACCTTCCGGGCCCAGCAGTTTTGCGATTCCGAAATCTAATAGTTTAGGGATGCCGTCCGGGGTCACTAGTATATTGCCGGTCTTGATATCGCGATGTACTACCAGATTCTGGTGCGCGTAGTGCACGGCGGAGCAGACGTCGCGGAATAACTGGAGGCGCTCGGAGATAGTGCACTTCCAGTGATCGCAATACTGATCGATGGGCGTGCCTTCGACGTATTCCATGACCAGATACGGAAGCCCGTCAGGGGTGGAGCCGCCGTCGATGAGGCGGGCAATGTTGGGATGGTTCAGACTGGCGAGCACTTGGCGCTCGGTGCGGAAGCGGCGAAGGATTTCCTGGGAGTTCATGCCGCGGTTCACCATTTTGATGGCCACCTGCCGCTTATACTCTTTGTCAAAGCGGGTGGCGAGCCAGACGTCTCCCATGCCTCCCCGGCCGATGCGGCGCTCGAATTGGTAGGGACCTACGCGATAACCGGGTGGGTAGTCGGTGATGTCATCCTGTTGGGAAATGATTTGGCTCAATTGAGCGGCGGGGGTTTCGAGGAATTCATCAGAGTGCTCGTGGCTCCGGAGGAGGGTTTCCACTTCCTGGCGCAATTCGTCATCGCGCGCGCAGAGGACACGGAGGTAGGCGGCACGATCTTTGGCGGGGCGCTCAAGGGCGCCGTCAAAAACCTGCCGGATTTGCGCCCAACGCTGAGGCGTCAAGAGATCCTCCGGAAATTT
>JALYJH010000080.1 GCA_030775415.1 Acidobacteriota bacterium
CAAAGGAATCGCCACACAGGAGCCACCCGAGCTCGGCCGGCCCTATCCTTTAATGGTTCCGCAAGTCGATCAGGACGGCCTCGATATCGCCGGAATCCGCATGCCCGAACTCGCGGTGCCCTTGGCCACCTACACCGGGTGGAATCTGCGCGCCCTCGAAGCCGGCGCGCCGGAAATGCTCTCCACTCAAATCGGCTCCTTCATCCCCTTCGCGCGCACCAAAGCCGAACGTCTGAAATCCGGTGATCCGCGGCTCTCGATTGAAGAACGTTACGCGAGTAAGGAAGACTATCTTGGCAAGTTCCAAGCCGCCGCGAAATCGCTTGCCAATCAGCGTTATCTCTTGCCCGCCGACGTGCCGGCGCTAGCTCAAAGAGGCGCGGCCGAATGGGATTACGTAAACCGCTAGCTGCGGCTATGCGATCAGCATTCCCAGCCGGCCAAGCATCCGCAGCTCCGTATCCAACCGCTCTCGCGTGCAATTCATGGCCGAGCACAGCGCCGCGCGATCCCTCGTACCATCCAGTAGCGTCAGCATCCGCCGAGCGTCCTCGCCCTCGATTTCAATCGCTCGATGCGTCAGCGTAGTCACCGGCGATTGCCCGTTCGTCGCCTGATAGCGCACGAGGGGGCTGGCACAAGGTTTGTCCCCAGCGGCAAGCGCAGTGCCTCGGGTCGCCTGCAATTCAATGATGCCCACTTTGAAAAGTTCCAGCGCGACGTGCGCCTGTTCCGGCCCCACCTCTAAAGCTAGGGGCCGCGATTCAATCAATCGCCGCATGTACTCGACCGGAACCGGATGCGTGGTCGTCAGCCGTATGTGATCCGCACTGCTGAACGCGCCGTCGGGATCCTCATTCGCGGCGGTAGTCGCATAGCAGCCCACGATGCGCGCAGCCTCCCACTCCGCCGCCACCTTTCTCTCTTGACGGCACAGAAGAGACTTGCGAAACCCGCGCATCCGCAGAAAATCCAGATACTGCTGTTCTGCAATCGTATCGCCCGCCGCCATGCCGCGCACCGCCTCCAGGGCCTCGGGACGGATATTGCGCGGCGTGTCGTAACCGCTAGCCTCCCCCGCATACTGCAACCCGTAAGCCTTCGCGTGCGCCACGAATTCATGAAAGTAGACCGGCTCATACACCGGAGCTAAGTCGTCGTGGAACAAAGCGCTGTCTGAATGTTCCAGCAGGACTCTCGCGTAGTCGGTAGCGGCAGCGTCAAAAGGATCCGGCTCGGTACGCCCCAGTGCCAGCACCTTTAAGAACGCCCGCGCGTGCAGTAGCCGCTCCACCGGATTCTCAAAATGACCCGCATGATACAACATCATGTCGCGCACAAGTCTCCGGATGTGGCCGGAGGGATACGTGTTGTAACTAACGAAGGCGATCCCGTCGCTCGTCAAGCACCGCTGGGCGATCTCCAGAACCTTCGCTCCCACCTCCGGCGGCGTCCACCCGTAAATACCGTGCGTCAAAATATAGTCGAACTTGCCGAGTGACTCATCGATCTCCAGCAAGTTCATGCGCAGCAGCTTGACATTATCCAGCGCCAGATCGTCCACCACGCGTTGCCCGCGCGCCAACGGCTCCCGCGCCAGGTCAACCCCAGTGAATTGCGCGTGGGGAAGCGTCACCGCCATGCCGATGATATTGGCTGCTTCGCTGGTCCCGAGCTCGAGCACCCTGCATGTCTTGACCGGCGCCGGCGAGAGTCCAGCCAGTTTCGCCAGCACCCAGAGCCGGTTCGCATGAGTGTGCAGAATCGGCAGATTGTTGTAGCGAAATTCGTCGTACGTGTTTTGCGCGGGAGTGCTCAATTGCCGCGGCCACCCGCTGAAATCCAACACACTCGCCGAGGGCTGCGATAGGCGCTCATGGGATCAGTCTCCCACTTGACGCCTGCCCTCGCAAATCGACTCGCGATGTGCGCTCCTAAGCAGGCAGCGGCCGGACCCGTGTCCAGCCGCCGCGAATCCGCTCCCCGTTATAAATACTTACTTCTTCGCGGGGGCGGCCGGTGTAGCAGAAGCAGCCGGAGCAGCGTTAGTAGCCGCGCTCGCCGGAGCGACAGTCTTCGCCTTGCGGTGGTGCTTCTTCACCTTCGTGGGAGCGGTACTCGTAGCCGCGCTAGAAGAGCCTGCAGCCGGAGCCGGCGTAGTGGCAGTCTGCGCCGCCATCAAAGCCGTGCCCGCCAGTAACAACGTGGTCATCAGGGTTTTCATAACTTTCATTCTCCTTGGGGCGTCTCGCCCTCACTACTATGGATGCGCCGGCATCCCAACAAGTTCATGAAGTTATGTTCTTAAACCCCTTTATGTAAACACTTTAATTCGGCTCTTCCGGAAGATCTTCCGCCCGATTTTCAAAGCGCGTAAATTGTCCCAAAAAACGCAGCGGCACATTGCCGATGGGACCGTTGCGCTGCTTCGCGATAATCAGATCGGCCAGCCCGCGCAGATCCTCGCGATCGCGTTTATACACTTCTTCGCGGAAGATGAAGGCCACCAAGTCCGCGTCCTGCTCGATCGATCCGGAATCGCGCAAGTCGCTCAATTGCGGTTTGTGATCCCCGATACGAGTCTCCGCCGCGCGGCTTAACTGCGACAGCACCAGGAACGGAACATCCAGATCTTTAGCCATCAACTTCAGCCCTCGCGAAATCGCGCTCACTTCCTGATTGCGATTCTCGCTGCGCCCGCGGCTGCTCATTAATTGCAGGTAGTCGATCACCACCAGGCTTAACCCGTGCTCCGCTTGCATCCGCCGCAATTTCGAATGGATGTCCATGAGATTCACACCGGCCGTATCGTCCAAAAACAGCGGCGACTCTGTTAAATCCGCCAGCGCCACCTGCAGCTTGCGGCGCTCATCGCCATTCAGATAACCCGCGCGAAACTTATGCTGATCGACACGCGCCGCCGAGCACAACAAACGCGTCAGCAAGCTTGCCGAAGACATTTCGAGTGAGAATACCGCCACCGGCTTGCGCATTTGCGGATGCGTAGCCACATGCTGCGCCACGTTCAACGCCAGCGCCGTTTTGCCCATGGACGGCCTCGCCGCGAGAATGAGCAGTTCCCCGCCGTGCAGCCCGCCCGTCATTTCGTCAAACTTGGCAAAACCGGTACTCAGCCCGCTCACCCGCTGGCTAGGGTCCAAAAACGCATTCACGCCGCCCGGAAATTTGCTGATGACCGTGGCCGGCGATTCCAGCCTCTCGCCCGACCGCGCCTCGCCTAGCTTGAGCAGAGATTCTTCGGCGCCCGCCAGAATCTCATCCGGCTCTTCTTCGCCAATCAAGCACCGGTCAATCACCTTCTGCGCGCTGAAGATCAGCTTACGCAGTGTGGCCTTGTCCTTGACGATACGGATGTAGCTATCCAGGTTGCTGAGCGCCGGCAGCCCTTCATCGAGTGAAATCAGGTACGAGAAACCGTCCACCGACTCCAGCTGCCCCTGCTTCATCAGCTCATTAGCGAGGGTGACGCGATCGATCTTCTCGCCGCGATCGTACAGGTCCTTCATGCGCCCGAAAATGCGGCGATGCTTTTCCAGGCTGAAGTCTTCAGGTTCAACCGCGCCTGCGACCTGAAAATAGGTGTCCTGATTTAGCAGAATCGACCCGAGCACAAAACGCTCGGCATCGACATTGGCGGGTAAGCCTCTCTCAAAAGTTAAATCGACAGTGGCCATCGCAAGCTCCGTGACCAATCAGCTTACGCAAGCGCGAGGGCGAAACTGCAACTCAGAGATTTCCAGAGCTTTCCCACAGCAAGAAGGAGAGTTACTTTTTAGCGGCGGCAGCGGGCGCCGGAGCATCCGCCGGCATGATCGTAGCGCTCACAATATGATCCAGGTTGGGAAAGTTCTTATCCAAATACGCTTTGCCAAACGCCGTGATACGCCCCTGATCCGGCGTTTCGCCGTAGCCGCCGAAAAACTTGTCCACCACATCCATACCCTCGATCACTTGTCCGAACGGCGCGAACCCGTCGGAATCCAGCCGTACGTTATCGCCATAATTAATGAAGATTTGCGTAGTGCGTGTATTCGGACCCGCAGTCGCGAAGGTAACCATGCCGCGCTTGTTCGATTGCGTAACTCGATCGTCGATCAGGTAGGCGTGATCCCATGCCGCCGCCACGTCCGGCCTGGCCGGGATACCGAATTGCGTCATAAAATTCGGGATGGTGCGGAAAAACGCGGCGTCCTTAAAGAATCCCCCTCGCACCAGATTGTAAAAGCGATCCGCTCCGATCGGCGCCCAGGCCCGCGTCACCTGAATGATCACATCGCCCTTCGTAGTAACGAACTTCGCCTTGTAAACTTCAGGAGCCCGCGCTTTCAGCGTGTTCGGTTTCAACAAGTCCGGTGCCGCAACGGGAGCAGCTTTCTTCGCGGCCGGCGCGCTTTTCGGCGTAGCCGGTGTCTGCGCCAGCGCCATGCCGCCGGCCAGCAGGGTGATCAGGAGGGTTTTCATAAGGATTTTCTCCCACATCATATCAGAACCAATTTGTCTTGGACCTCTCCCGTCACCCGCGCCTCGCAATCCCCCACAAACACGTCTACTTCCAGGCGAATTCCAAACTCCGGCAAATAAATGCCCGGTTCCACCGAAAAACAGGTCCACGGGATCACCCTGCGCTCATCGTGCGTCTCCAGGTTATCCATGTTTGCGCCGGCCCCATGGACTTCCGTCCCGATTGAATGGCCGGTGCGATGAAAAAAGTATTCCTCGTACCCCTGTGCGCGGACATGCTCTCGCGCCGCGTCGTCTACTTGGAACCCCTGCAATTCCTTTTTTTTACTGACTGCGTCTTTGACCCGGGCAATCGCCAGATCGCGAGCATCGCGCACTACCGTGAACACACGTTGCACCCGCTCCGGTGGCCGCTCCCCGCAAAAACCTACCCAAGTGATGTCGTAGTAAACCGCGTCGCTGCGATTCAGCTTCGCCCACATATCCATCAACACCAAATCGCCCGTCTTGATTTCCGAGCAAGCGTCTTGCCTAGGCTCATAGTGCGGATTCGAAGCGTTCGCATTCACCGCCACATCCGGCCCATGATCCGTAACCAGCCCCACCTGGCTAAATCGCTCCAGGATAAATTGCTGCATCTCCCATTCAGTGACACGCTCGCCCGCGCGCACTTTCGCCCCTACGCGTTCAAACGCCTCCCGCCTGACCCCGTCCACTTTCCGTGCCGCTTCGAGATGCATCGCCAGCTGTTCTGCGCTCCATCGCGACTCGAAAAGCTGAATGAGATTAGCCGAAGTGACCACATCCACTCCCAGCCCTCGCACCAGTTCCACCGTGCCCGCATCCACCATCGCGACATAGGGCACCGCGCAGTTCGGAGAATACTGCATGGCGACGCGACGCCCGTTCCCGATGAGCGTCTTCACTCCATCTACCAGCGTGCTCCACCCCGCGTAGAGCGAATGCTGTCCCGGCAATGGCGCCAGCGTCTGCGCTTCGATTTTATGCACCAGCCCGCGCGGCTCGCCGTTCGCCGGAATATAGTAAAACCAGCGTCGCGTAACCATCGATCCCGGAGTGAACTGCAACACCCGGTAAGCCAGCGGATCCCGGCGATGGTGATCGAAAAACAACCAGCCGTCGAGCCCCTCGCCCCGCAGCGCCGCCTGAATCTCTTCCAGTCTCATTTCTACGAGACTATCATCCCCCGGAGCGAAAACTCCTCCGCAACCCGTCCGGCAAAGGCGCTTCGTAACCGATCAGAGAGAACTGATCGATCGCAAACAGCACAACACTTTCAAAGCGCTTCCCCTCCGCCGCGCGAGCCTCTTTGAGCCAAGCCGTGGTCGAATCCCCCACTCCCAACAAATGACTCCGCTGCGCCGCCGTGAAACCCAGCGCATCGCCGAAATCGAGCGTAGCCCAGCTCATGTCCAAATTCCGCCCGTAAGTGAACCCGAACGCCTCCGTCTTTAAGCACGTGAGCGCAGCCGCCGTCCACGCCGACGCCGGATAATTAATTGCCCGATTGAAAGCCGTCTGGTTCACATCAGTTGGATACAACACCTCAAAACGGCACCCTGTCTGCGTGCCGCGCACGAAGCTCATAATCGCCGCGGTGAAACTCCCGATTGCCGCCGCCAAATACGCCACCTCATCTGGGTAAGCCGCCGGATCCACCGTGTTCACCGTGATGGTTGCCATGGCATGCCCGTGAGCCGCCGCGAACGTCGCCAGATTCCAGGCATCGTAAAACGGCATCCCCGAATAATCGGCCCCTAAACCATCGTTTGGAAAATACCACCACTGCACTTCGCCAAACTGCAAATAGGGTATTAGCCCAGCCGCCGCCTGAAGAGCCGCCATCTCCTCGTACACCACCTGCCAATACGCCAGACTAGTGGGAGAAAAATTGGTCTGTAGTGAAGGCGTCGGCAGCAGAATAGGATCCCCCGCGGGCCCCCGTTGCGCGATCCCCGCGCTCACCGACGGGTCGCCGTTTCCCAGCTCCATGCTGAACGATGCCGCCGCGTCGATCCCATATCCCACCAGCGCCGTGTAGTAAGCCGCACTCCAGTCGCGCACTGCGCGGTTCAACGCCGGCACCGCCGTCAGATCCGTGCGCCAATCTCCATCCGCGCCCGCCGTGAAATTCAGCCCCGAAACCGCCGCTGCGAATCCCCCGCTAGTGGTCGACGCAGCCACCGTGTTCAGGTTCCCCGCCGCTCCCATCGTCCGCGCTGTAATTGTAAGTACGCCGCCCGCGGCACTAGCCCATACTCCCGTGTACCCGCGATTCAGTTCCTGCGCGAACACCAGCGCAATCGAAGCCGCCGTATCGCCCACGTGAATTAGTTTCTGCAAAATCGTGTCCGACGATGACGGCTGCCCAGTGACCCCCAGCGTGAGCGTCACATACGTACTCGCCGCTGGCGCCCCGCTAAACGTCACGGTCGCCGACGCATACACGTGCCCCACCCGCGCCAGTTCGTAAAACCACAGCGCCCCCACATAGTGATTCGCGCGCCCTACGAATCCCAGCGACTTAAGCATCCAAGCAGTGCGCTCCGGAGGCAGCGAGATGCAGTGCAACGTATCCCAATCCGTCGCCAGAGTTACGGCGCTCTGACTCGCCACCACCGGAACATCGTTGGCCGCCGACGCCATTTCGAAAAAATCGAAATAGATAACCGTCCCTGTTGCGCCGGCGTGCGCCAGAACCACCGTATGCGATCCAACCCCGAACCTTCCCAATGCATACCGGAATAGTGCGTCTTCACCCGGAATCCCGGTATCCAAGGATATCGCGGCCGCCCCGTCCACGCTGATCGTAGCTACGCCGCCCGTTCCCGTGTAGCGCAGCCCCACGTAAAGCGTGTGGCTTTGTGTCGCCTGATAATTACAGCTCAGCGAATCCCCAGGAGTCGTCGTGGTGTGAATCGTTCCACCCGAATAGTTGCCTCGCACCTCAGTCCAACTCCCGCTGAATACGATCGAGGCGTCGTGGTCCTCCAAGCGCCGGCTTCCCGGTCCCGCAACTGCATACGTTCGATTCGTCCCCGTAACCGTCCAGTTCGCTACCACCACGTTGAACTCGCTCCGGGCGAAACTCGATGCCTGCAAATCCGCCGCATAAGTCCAGCGCATCTTACGGATCAGATTGCTAGGAATCGTATACATCGTTCCCGAAAGATCCGGAGTGATCGTTCCTTGCAATGCACTAAAATCCAGCGTCACCCGCCACGTAGTCGGCGACGTTCCATGAGCGAAGTTCTGCGCGCCTGAATCCCAAGTAGCCGCGCCCGTAGCATACGAGTACATCGCGAACCGATTCCCGTTGGTCCCGGCCGTACTGCCCGCAATCGACGCCCCGCCCGTGTAATAAACCCGAATCGTCGATCCACTCACCGTCGCTTTTAACAGCGCGGAGAACGCGTTCACGCTATCCGTGATCGCCGATGCCGCCGACGCCACGGTGTCCCCGCCCAGCATCTGATAGGTGTAAGCTTCCGTCAGAAACGCCAGCCCCACATAATCGCCCGCCACCACGGTTCCCGAGAGAGTAAAGTCCGCATAAGCGCACTGATAACTCCCCGTAACAGGGACCGCGTGCGCCGTCAGCGGCACGTAATAAATCGTCTCGCTTCCGCCCGTCGGAGTCGCCCACACCCGCAGACTAGGCCAGTCAACGGTCGCGTACAAAGACGAATCGAATGGAATGCAATTCTCCCGCGTCTCGTCATAAACCAACGTCAGCCCGCCCAAGTCTCCGTCCGGAAGATTTCGAAACAGCGGATGCTCATACACGTTGTCGCGATTCCACTCAACCACCGCCCAATCGAACTGCTGCCGCCAACTCCCCGATACCGTGAACCCCGCCGCCGACGTCCCGCTCAGCGCCGCAACCGCTGAAGGTTGAAAAAAGAAACACTGCAGATCCCGATGCGGGCTCAACTTCAGAATTTGTTCTGCCATTTTAAAGCCGAATCGTAACCGTCAAATCGCGCCCGGGAAGCGTATTCGCCGCGCCCGGAACGTTGGTCACGTCCACATGAACCTGCGCGCCCGCCGCCAGCGCCGCCATGCCCAGTCCGTTTACTGTATTCGATACAGTAGCCCCGTC
>JALYJH010000081.1 GCA_030775415.1 Acidobacteriota bacterium
GGGTGGAGGACCCGCACAATTTGGGAGCGATCATTCGCACAGCGCACGCAGCGGGGGCAGCGGCGGTGGTGATTCCGGAGCGGCGTGCGGCGGGATTGAACGAAACCGTGGGCCGGGCGGCGGCGGGGGCGCTGGCTTATCTACCGGTGGTGCGGGTGGTGAATATTAATAAGACGCTGGATGAATTGAAGGCCCGGGGGTATTGGATCTACGGCTTGGACGAACGCGGCAAGGACACTTACGATCAGGTGCTGTTCAGCAAGCCGTCGGCAATTGTGTTGGGGGGAGAGGGCAGCGGACTGCATGAGCATGTGGCCAAGCGCTGCGATTTCCTGGTGCGCATTCCGATGGCCGGGCAAGTGGCGTCGTTAAACGTCAGCGTGGCCGCCGGAGTGATGCTGTTCGAGTGGAAGCGGAGGGCGGCCAGCGAAACAGCGGCGGGTTGACGCCGCCGACGCGGCCGGCTTGATACAGGCGCGGATCCATGCGGACGAGTTGGCGCTCCATCGGCTTCGTGAGAATGCTGGTGTGAGGGATCTCGCAGAGGTGGCCGGGGATGTCCCAGACTTCATCGAGGGTGGTCATCCATTGGAGTGAACGGTCGAAGCGAGCGAGATTCACGGGGCACGAGTAGGCGCGCAGAGTTTTCTCGCCGACGGGGTTGTAATAGTGCTCGAAGTAACTGAGGGCCAGCTCGCGGATGGTGGCGTAGACGGGTTCGCGTGAGCGCAGGCCGGAATAGTCGGATTTAGCGAGGGCTCCCCAATGGCCGTTGACGCGATAGACGGCGAGAACGTGATCGGAATCGCGCACGGCTTCGAGGTCGACTAGTAGGGGAGGATAGCCGAGGCGGCGCAAAGCCAACGCGGCGAGTAGAGCGCCTTCCATGCAGTGGGCGACGCGTTGACGCAGAACCATGCTGGGCGGAAAGCAAGTAGCGCCGTGGGGCTCCTGGTTATAAGCGATCTCACTATCGAGAAATTGCTGGATTTTTGCCGGTGTCGTCAAGCGATGGAGCACCCTGCCAGACTAACGCAAGCGGCTACGCCGCTGGTACACTAACGGGCATGTGGGAGCTTCGGCTCGGCGACGAAATCGACGATTATTGCGTAAAATGCCGCCGCTTGACGAACCACGCCATTGTATCGATGGTGGATTCCAAGGCGGCGAAGGTGCGCTGCCGGAGTTGCTATTCTGACCACGATTTCCGCAACGAGCAGGCGCCGCCGTCGAAGAAGGAGCTGGCCAAGCAGAAGGAATTATTCAACGCGGTGCTAGCGGGTATCGTTCCTCCGGAAGTGGCGCTGGAGGAACCCGTTACAGAGCCAGCCGCAGCGGAACCCGCAGTAAAAGTAAAAGCCAAGAAGAAGAAAGCCTAAGATTCTTGAGGCGTCCACTCGCGCCATTCATCTAACAGCGGGAAATAGAGCCCGACTTTCACGGGGTGGCCGAGGGCTGCGAGGATGCTGGCGTAGCGCTGCATCTGGTCGCTGTAGCGGCGCTGTTGTTCATCGAGGAAGTCCTGTAGATTGCCGCCTTCGTGCGCGCTGGTTTTGAAATCGATAATCCAGCGGAAGCCGTTGTCGATGAACGTGCGATCAACCAGGCCGCGCACGACTTCGCCGTTGACTACTCCGGTGATGGCGTATTCGGCGCGAGAGTCTTCATGGGGAGCAAGAATCCAGCGGCCGCGGCGGCTAGTGCGTATGCGGGCGAGGGCCTGGCGGACGCGCTGCGCGGTTGCTTCGAGATCGAGCGGCGAGACGCCGGCGTGGGTCAGTGCTCTTTTCAGCACGGCTACATCGGGAGGGTCGGCATCCACATCCGGCATGCGTTGGAGAAGGCCGTGGACTACGGTGCCGGCGTGGCGGAGGCTCTCGCTTACCCATTCGAAGGAGGGTTCATGCGGTTCGATATCGGGAGTAGCGGAGCGGTGCCAGTCGACGGGCGCGGGTAGCTCAGGCAGATGCCAGGAATCCGGCAAGCGGCACAGCATGGTTGGCGGAGGCTGCGGGGGAAGAGGCACGACGGCGAGGGTGCGCCGGAAGCGATCGACTTCTGCGGGAGTCAGGGCGGGCCATACGTCGGCTAGCATCGAATCCGGGGCGGGTTTGGGCTCGCCGGTTCTGTCCAAGCGCACGTGACCCATGAGATGAAGGCGTTTCTTGGCTCGGGTGGTGGCGACATAGAGTTGACGGGCGCGCTCCCATTTGTCCTTCTGCTTTTCGATGTGGCGCAAGTAGCCGTAGAGAGCGTCGGGCTCGGCGCGAGTTTCATCGATGGGGGCCATCAGGCATGCGAAACGGTCATTTTGGCGCCATTCGTTGAAGAGTATGAGCGGCTTGTCTTCCGGTTTGGAACGGCGGCCGAGGCCGGGCAGGATGACAGTGTCGAACTCCAGGCCTTTGGCTTTATGGATGGTCATCACGTGCAGGCTAGCCTGGGCGGGATTTTCGGACTGCGCGAAGAGTTCAGCGACGCGATTTTCGAAGCGCTGGAAGTCGCGGAGGTCGGCACCGGACTGCGAAGTTTCGAGGAGATCGAAATACGCGACGGCATCTTGCAGGGAACTTGCAGTGTCGAGGCACGCGGGGCCGCCGAGCTTCATCCAAATGCGTTCCAGCCACCGGCGCAGGGGCCAACGGCCTTGGTCCAGGAAGGCTGCTTGCAAGGTATCGCGCAGGCTGGTGGCGCGCCGTTGGCCATCGGGGGAGAGCGCGTGAAGATCCTGCAGGCATTCCCATATGCCGGTGGAGACGCGACCGTGCACTAAGGCTTCCAAATCGGCAAGCGTAAGGCCGCACCAGGGGGCGCGGAGAATGGACAGCCAGGCGATGCGGTCCGCTGGATTTAGCAGGGCACGGGTGAGGGCGAGGACATCGCGCACAACGGAGCGTTCGGCGAGCGAATCGATCTCGATCGCGCTGAAGGGAAGCACGGCGTTTTTGAGGGCGGTGGTAATGGCGAACAGGTGGGAGCGCGCGCGCACTAGAATCGCGATGGAACCGCCGGGGTCTTCGTTTTGCGCTTCACGAATGCGACGGATGACGCACGCGGCTTCGAGTTGATCTTCGCCTTCGACGAAACCGTCTATGGTAATCTCGCCCGCGGGGTGTTTCTGGGCGGCCTGCGAGTCGGTATAGGTTACGGCACCCGTCTGGTCGTCGACTACCTTCGGAAATCGATCCCGGAAGAGGGCATTCACGCGCTCGACAATAGCTGGACCGGAGCGGCGGTTGAGGCGGAGCTGTAGCGGTTGCAATAGAACATCGCCGATTCCTTTATCCTCCACTGCTCCGAATAAGCTGACTTCAGCCTGGCGGAAGCGATAGATGGACTGCATGGGATCGCCGACCACGAATAATGTGCGGCCGTCGCCGCGCTGCCATCCGCCGGTTAACTGCTGGAGCAGTTCGAATTGAGCGCGCGAGGTGTCCTGGAATTCATCGACCAGCAGATGCTCGATGCGCGAGTCCATGCGGTAGGCGACCTCGCTGGGGTTGTCGATGCGGCCCAGGGCTTCACGGGCGGCGATACCGAGTTCCATGAAGTCGATGACGCGCTCCTCCCGGAACACCATTTTTAGTTGCCCCACGGCGAGTTTTAACGATCCGAGGAGGGCGCGCAGGACTTCCCACTGTTGGTTATTGCATGCGGCGGGCGGGAGCCGGCGCAGGCGCTTTAGGGCTTCGAGCAGGCCTTCGCGCCGGTCGAGTACGGCGATCAAATCGGCGCAGCGATTTTTCTCGGCGTCGCTTCCCAGGGCAAAGCCGCACTTTACATTGAGCCCCTTGCGCTTGCGCCATCCGCTTTCGGTAAGGACAACGTTCACGAGTCTGATCCAGGCGGGAGCGTGGGCAATCGCGGCTTCGGGCCACTGGGTTAAATCCGCTTGCTTCGTGAAGCGCGCGAGAGCGAGCCAGGTTTCCCGCTGGTCTGGTGGAATTAAATCATCGGCTGCGGCCAGAGCGGTGATCACGGTATCGGCGAGTGCCCGGTCGAGTTCGGCACGGGCTTGAACTTCGTCATCATCGACGGCGATCTTCATCCATTGATCGCGCCTGGCGAGCATACAGGCGATCAGTTCGCGTGCGTGGGTGGAGTTGTTGTCCAAGTGCCGCAGGAGCGTGGTGAGCGCCTGTTGATAGCCGGGAGTGTTATCGAGCAGCGTCAGGCGCGCAGCTTCCTGGTATAACTGGCGCGCGTCCTCTTCGATGCGCGGCATGCCGCCGAGGCGCGCGAGCCAAGGCATCTCGCCGGTGATCGACATGCAGAGCGAATCGATGGTTTGAACGCGCAGGCGTCCGGGATGATCGAGAAGGGCCCAAGCGAGTTCGCGATCGCGCTCGAGTACGGCGAGCGCTAGTTCGCGAGTGATTTGCAGGTGCGGCTTTTCGACGGGGCCATTGGCTTGGGCAGCGTGCAGCGCTCCGAGAACGCGTTCCAGCATTTCACCGGCGGCTTTCCGTGTAAAGGTGATGGCAACGATGGATTCCGGTTTAGCGACGGTAGCCAGCAGGCGCAGGAAGCGCTGAATCAGGAGTTCGGTTTTGCCGGAGCCCGCGGGTGCGCGGACTGTGAAGGAACGAGCCGGATCGAGAGCGGCCAGGCGCTGGGGTTCGTCGAGTTGGTGCAAGATTACGGGACTACTCACCGAAATCGTCCTCCGGCGTATTTGGCGCGCGCACGTCGGCGATACGGCAGAGCGAATGGAGCTGGCAAAATTCACAGGATTTCTTACCGTACTTAGGGTCGACCTGGGCATCGCCGCGGAAGAAGCTGACGCCGAGATGTTCCACGACGTCAGTCCACTGGGGGAGCTGTTGGTGCAAGTCCTGTCCCCGATAGCCGTCGAGGTAGGTGGAGCCTGGCACCAAAACGGCGAATTCAACCGAGGAAATCGCATGCTCGCTTTTGACGGCGTAAAGCATCAATTGCGGAGCGTTGGGGCGGTCGCCCGCCCAATCTGCGACGCCCTGCTTGGCTGAGGTTTTGTAATCCAGAATGGCGTGCGTGCCGTCGGCGTAGCGATCCAGGCGGTCGGCTTTGATGGCGAGCTTCAGGGCGCCCACCGCCACTTCGCGCGGCTGTTCGCGCTCCAGTACTGTGAAGTCTGGCCGTTCCCGCTCTCGCTCCAGCCATTCGTTGAGCAGGCGGCAAAGGCGTTCTTGCTCAAGGGCGCGCGAACGGTCTAAGGACGCGCTGGGGGAGCGCCGGCTCATGTGGATGGCGAGCGCGGCGCTGACGGAGCGCGCGATGACGAGGTCGATTTCCGCTCGCGGCTGGGACAACAGTTCACGCTGCGATTTCACGTCGCTCCAGAACAATTCCAGAGCTTTATGCGCAACGTTGCCCCGCTCGGATGGAGAGATGCCGATATCGGCCGCGTCCATATCGCTCGCGCCGAGCCGGTATTTTGCGAATGCGCGGAAGGGGCAGGCGGCCTGGTTGGCTAAGACGCCCATTCCACCGCGCTGCAAGATGCCGCCGGCCAAGGGTGGGGCCTGGCCATCCGATTCTTGTTCCAGAGGAACGGCCGAAGAGAAAATTCTCCACAAGGAAGTTTCAAACGGTGGCGCGAATTCGGTGGCCTCCGGGAGGAACGCAAGCAGGGGGCTCACACGAAGCTGTTCTTCGCCAGAGAAGAGCGGATAGCTGCATATGACTTCGGGGGCCGCAGCAAGCAGGCGCGCGGTGACGCGGCGGGCGTAGTGGAGCTCACGCTCCGGGGAACTATGCGGCATTCCCACCTGGCGCTGGAGCGACAACGGCAGAAAAGGATTGGGGCGCGCGACCCCGGGCCATGCGCCTCCGTGCAATCCGGCGACCCATAGGGCGTCGAATTGCGATCCGGCGGCCTCCAGCATGTCAATGATCTGTACGGGCGCGCCTTCATCGCCGGGGGCGAAGCGTCGGTCATGAGCGATGCCGCGCAGACGTTGGAGAGCTTGCGCAAAGGTGAGGCGCGGAAGCACGACATCCAGCGACGCGAGCCCGGAGAGCAAATTTTTCCAAAGCTCCACCGTCTGATGCTCGGTTGGAGAGAGGGGCCGCTGGCCAGGCCAACCGGCTTCGCGCAGCATCTTCGAGAAGGTTGCGCTCCACTCACTGGGATGCTGGCGATGGCGTGATTCTTCGGCCGCCTTCGCCATGCCGGGAAACACGCGACGCACTTCGTCGATTTCGAAGGAAACCTTGTCAACGCCTCTGCGGCGAAGCTCGGCGAAGAGGCGCGCGCCGTGCCATGAGTCGAAACGCAGGAAGGGCGACCGGAGGAGCATCCCGGCTTCGCCGATCTGCAAGCCGGGCTGGATTCCTAATGCGAGCAGGGCGCTGGCGATCAAGGGGACGTCGGCCGCAGGCAAGCCGGCGGAGATGTGGAAGGCGACGCCGGATCCGGCGCCCGCGAAGTCGAGGCCGGGATGGAAGGTGTCGTCGAAAATGCGGTGTGCGGCGGCTGTAAGCCCTGCGAGACCGGGTACTATGATTCCAATGCGTGCATCGGGATGAGATTCCAGTTTGCGCCTTGCCCAAGAGGCGGCCTGGATTAATTCTTCGGACGTGTCGCGGAGGCCCACGCGGTGCTGTAAGGGCGCTGGGTGTGCGGGGGGCGCGGGCCAAGGCTGTGCGTGGCAGGCTTCAAACAGGCGGCGGTCCGCGGGTGTGAGCTCGTCGAATCCTACATGAAAAAGTGTGGGGGGCGCGAAGGTTCCGGAGGCGACGCGATCAAGTAATGCGCGGGGCAGCTCGCTAGCCGTAATCCAGTCGTTGTCGCGCAGCTTGCGCTCGACAGCCAGCATCCAGTCCAGGAATTCCTCGGGATCCTGCAAGCCACGGAATTCCGCGGCGTTGCACGGCGCTTCCCAGGCGTGCACTAAGGTCCAAGCTTGTGCGGCGGCGGTTACGGTCGCGGATGGATCGAGCAGGATGCTGGAGGCGCCGGAATTTTTTATGGCTTGTTCCCACAGGGCTTCCTCCTGCAGGGAACTGAGTAAAACCGGGGTATGGAAGGGATCGCGATAGGCGCACTCTTCCCAGGCGCGCGCTAGCCAGGCGCCACGCGGGAGGATGTCGGCGGTCTCCCATACGCGCACGCCCTGGCGCCGGCGCCGGGAATCGTAGGCGCGCCTCAACTGGCGGCTGAGACGCGCGTTGGCGGTGATGAGAGTGCCCTCGGTATAGCGGTCCACTAAGCTCGAGTTCCCCGTTTCTGCTGGTACTTGCGCAACAATTCAAACAATACAACGCCGCCGGCTGTCGCTACGTTGAGAGAGTGTTTCATGCCCAGCATGGGGATGCGGATGTGGACGTCGCAGCGCGCTCCGACGGCGGGGCGGATGCCGTCTACTTCATGGCCGAAAATAATGCAGACGGGGAAGGCGGCCTGCCACTCGAACAAGTCGACTGCATGCGGCGTGGTTTCTATGGCGGCGATCTGGTAATTTTGCTCGCGGAGCTGATCGAGGAACGGGAGTGGATCGGGCGCGTGCTCCCAGCATACGGCCTCTTCGGCGCCGAGGGCAGTCTTGTGAATTGCGTTCTGCGGCGGGCAGGCCGTAATTCCCGTCAACAGGAGTTTTTCGGCGGAGGCGGCGTCGGCGGTGCGAAAGAACGAACCCACGTTATACATGCTGCGTACGTTGTCGAGCAGGATGACGACGGGGAGTTTGCTAAATCCTTCGTAAGGCGAGGCCAGTGGGGTGGCGCGAAAAGGGAGGCGGTCCATTTCTTATACGTACTTGTAACGCGTTGGGTGCTGCTGCCACTATAACGTGAGCGGGCCGCTATAATGGACCGTTGACGCTTTCGATCGTCATCCCCGCGTATAACGAGGAGCGCCGACTCCCTGCGACTCTCGACGTAATTTTCACTTGGCTGGACGGCTCTGTCTACCAGGATGCCGAGGTGCTGGTGGTGGACGATGGATCGAATGACGCGACTGCGCGGGTGGTGGAAAGCCGAGCCGTTACGGAATGGCGTTTGAGGCTGGTACAAAACCCCGGCAATCGCGGAAAGGGGTTCGCCATCCGGCACGGGATGTTGGAGGCGAGTGGGGAGTGGATTTTATTTTCCGATGCGGATCTCTCCGCGCCGATCGGCGAACTTTCGAAGCTAATGGCGGCGGCGCGGGAGCGAGACGCGGCGATTGCGATTGGCTCACGCGCGCTCGACCGGTCTTTGATCGGCGTGCATCAGAGCCAGTGGCGCGAGGTGTCCGGGATTGTCTTTAACCGCGTCATGCGGCTGATGACAGGGCTGCCGTTTTCGGACACGCAATGTGGATTCAAGCTGTTTAGGCGCGATGCGGCGCGGCGAATATTTCCGCTGCAGCGGCTGGATGGCTTCAGTTTTGACGTGGAAGATTTGTTTGTGGCGCATACACTGGGGATTCCTACGATAGAAGTGCCGGTCCGCTGGAATAATGTCGAGGGAACCAAGGTGGGGCTGATGCAAGGCCTGACTTCGTTTCTGGACCTGCTGCGCATCCGCTGGAATTGGTTGCAGGGCCATTACACGGATTAGACTGAAGGGATGGCAACCAAGGCTGGCCTTCGCGCTATCCCTTTACTC